>JALTNO010000134.1 GCA_027000645.1 Paracoccaceae bacterium
CATCCGGCACGTGCGCTATACGGCGACGCTTCTCGACCTGATGCAGGCCTATGCCCGGATCCGTACCCGCGACGAGTTCCGTCCCTATCAGATGGACCGCGACTCGGTGTTCACGCTGGAACAGGCGCTCGAGCGCATGCGCCCGCTGATCGGCCATGCCGGCAGCTGGACCGATCTTGCCGGTTTTCTGCCCGAAGGCTGGGCGGGCGATCCGGCGCGGCGGCGCTCGGCCACGGCCGCGACATTCGCGGCGGCACTGGAGCTGGTCAAGGAGGGGCAGATCGAGATGCGGCAGAGCGAGCAGTTCGCCCCCATCCAGCTGCGCAGGAAGGACAGGCATTGATGCACCGGCCCGAAGACGACGACAGCACCGACAGCCTGTTCGAAGCCCCGCCCATGGCCGAACAGGAACGCATGGTCGAGGCGATGCTGTTTGCCAGCCCCGAACCGCTCGGCCTGCGCGAGCTTGAGTCGCGGATGCCGCATGGCTGCGACGCGGCCGAGGCGGTGGCGCATCTGCGCCGCCGTTACGAGGGGCGCGGGGTGCGGGTGGTCAGGGTCGGCGATGCCTGGGCGATCCGCACCGCGCCGGATCTGGGGTTCCTGATGCAGAAGGAGACGGTCGAGACCCGCAAGCTGTCCCGCGCGGCGATCGAGACGCTGGCGATCATTGCCTATCACCAGCCCTGCACCCGGGCCGAGATCGAGGAAATCCGCGGTGTCTCGGTCAGCCGGGGCACCATCGACCAGCTTCTGGAAATGGAGTGGATCCGCTTCGGCCGGCGCCGGATGACGCCGGGGCGGCCGGTGACCTTCGTGGTGACGCCGCAGTTCCTGGATCATTTCGGGCTGGAAAGCGCCCGCGACCTGCCGGGGCTGAAGGAGTTGCGCGCCGCCGGCCTGCTGGACAGCCGCCCGCCGCCGGGGGGCGCAGACGACGGCGAAGGCGCGGGCGATGACGGCGAAGCCGGGCAGCCGGAACTTTTCGGGGGCTGAACGCATCCGCTGCCGTGAAATCGGCGCAATTTCCTGTTACGGTCGCGCCGGGCAGCAAGGGGAGAACCGCAATGAGTGCGAACCGGTTGATGAACATGATCCTGCGTCGCGTGCTGCGGCGCGCGGTGAACACGGGGATCAGCGCCGGCATCGAAGCCCATGCCCGCAGGAAGGGCGGGGCAGCGGCAACCCCTCCGACCGAAGCCGACCGCGCCCAGGCCGCGCAGGCCCGCAGGACCGCGCGCCAGGCCCGGCAGATGGCGCGGCTGGTGCGGCGGTTCACCCGCTTCTGACGACGGAATCGAAGGGGCGGAGGCGCTCAGTCGTGGCGGCGGAAGCCGCCATAGGCGCCGTGCTTGAACATCAGCCCCCTGCCGGGGGTGAAACTGGCGCGCAGGACCCGGCCGACCACGATCGAGTGGTCACCGCCTTCGTGGACGGCGTGACGGGCGCAGTCGAAGCGCGCAAGGCACCCCTTCAGGGCGGGCAGGCCGTCCTCGTTCTCGCTCCAGTCGATGCCGGCGAAATCCTCGCCGGTCCCGGCGAAATGCGCGGCCAGCGCCCGCTGATCCTCGGCCATGACGTGAATGGCAAAGCGTTCGGCCGCGGTGAAGGCATCGTGGCGCAGCGACGCCCGCGCCGGACACCACAGCACCAGCGGCGGGTCCAGCGAGACGCTGGCGAACGAATTCGCGGTCATGGCCAGCGGCCCGCGCGGCGTCATGGTGGTGACCACCGTCACGCCGGTGCCGAAACAGGCCAGTGCCTCGCGATAGGCCCGCTGGGTGTCGGGGCCGGGAATGATGGTCTTGCTGGTCATCGGGTCGCGCGCGTTTCAGGTCTGCCAAGGGGTGCCACGACCGCGCGGCTTTGTCCATGCCCGAGGCCCGCAACCGCCGGGCCGGCCCATGTCACGGCGGGTCACCGATGGCCATGCGAGGAACGCGCGAGGAAAGAGCGCCCGTGTCCGAACGCCCGTGTCCGCGCGCCCGTGCCCGCGCGCCCTGCCGCCGGTACCGGTTCGTCGCCCGAGCCGCCGGTCAGGCCGGCGCCCTCTGCCCGATGACGGTGTTCACGATGCCGCCCAGCGTGCCGGCGATGGCGTCGATCCCGTCCATCGCGTCCACCGAATGCAGCACCCCGCGGTCGCGGTAATAGGCGATCAGCGGCGCGGTCCGTTCGTGATAGGCGGCCAGCCGGCTGGCCACCGTTTCGGCATTGTCGTCGGCGCGCCGATCGAATTCGGTGCCGCCGCACTTGTCGCAGACGCCCTCGGTCGCGGGCCGCTTGAAGCTGTCATGCCAGCCTTCGCCGCAACCGGCGCAGCTGTAGCGGCCCGAGATGCGTTCGACCATCGCCGCGTCCTCGACCTCGAGGCTGATCGCCGCATCGATCCTCTGCCCGGTCTCGGCCAGCAGCGCGTCCAGCGCCTCGGCCTGCACGGTGGTGCGGGGAAACCCGTCCAGGATCACCCCGCGGGCGCAGTCGGCTTCGGCCAGCCGGTCGCGCAGGATGGCGATGACGATCTCGTCCGAAACCAGCTCGCCCGCTTCCATCACCGCCCTGGCTGCCTTTCCCGCTTCGGTGCCTGCCGCGACGGCGGCCCGAAGCAGATCCCCGGTGGACAGCTGCACCAGCCCGAACCGGTCTTCGAGCATCCGCGCCTGCGTGCCCTTCCCGGCCCCGGGAGGGCCGAGAAGGATCAGGACCGCCGGCGGTGTCGTCGCGACAGCATCCATCGCCGCCCCCCTACTTGCCGGCCCGGTTGGCGATGAGATCGTCCACCACCGAAGGATCGGCCAGCGTCGAGGTATCGCCCAGGCTGCCGAAGTCGTTTTCGGCGATCTTGCGCAGGATCCGGCGCATGATCTTGCCCGAGCGCGTCTTGGGCAGGCCCGGCGCCCACTGGATCACGTCGGGGGTGGCGATCGGGCCGATCTCCTGCCGGACCCATTTGCGCAGCTCGTCGCGCAACTCCTCCGAGGGCTCCTCTCCGGCCATCAGGGTGACGTAGCAGTAGATGCCCTGGCCCTTGATCTCGTGCGGGAAGCCGACCACCGCGGCCTCGGCCACCTTGGGATGGGCCACCAGCGCGCTTTCCACCTCGGCCGTGCCCATGCGGTGGCCCGAGACGTTGATCACGTCGTCCACCCGCCCGGTGATCCAGTAGTCGCCGTCCTCGTCGCGGCGGCAGCCGTCGCCCGAGAAGTAGTAGCCCTTGTAGTCGGCGAAATAGGTCTTCTCGAAGCGGTCGTGATCGCCCCAGACGGTGCGCATCTGCCCCGGCCAGCTGTCCTTCATGCACAGAACGCCTTCGGCCGGGTTGCCGTCGATCTCGGCCCCCGTCTGCGGGTCCAGCACCACCGGCTGCACGCCGAAGAAGGGCTTCATCGCGGCGCCCGGCTTCAGCGCGTGGGCGCCGGGCAGGGGGGTGAGCAGGTGGCCGCCGGTTTCGGTCTGCCACCAGGTATCGACGATCGGCACTTTCCCCTTGCCGACCACGTTGTGATACCACTCCCACGCCTCGGGGTTGATCGGCTCGCCCACCGTGCCCAGGACCTTCAGGCTGGAGAGGTCGCATTTCTCGACCCACTCGTTGCCCTGACCCATCAGCGCCCGGATGGCGGTGGGGGCGGTGTAGAACTGGTTGACCCTGTGCTTGTCGCAGACCTGCCAGAAGCGGCTGGCATCGGGCCATGTGGGCACGCCTTCGAACATCAGCGTGGTGGCGCCGTTGGCGAGCGGGCCGTAGACGATGTAGCTGTGCCCCGTCACCCAGCCCACATCCGCCGTGCACCAGTAGATGTCGCCGTCGTGATAGTCGAAGGTGATTTCATGGGTCAGCGAGGCATAGACCAGATAGCCGCCCGAGCTGTGCACAACCCCCTTCGGCTTGCCGGTGGAGCCCGAGGTATAGAGGATGAACAGCGGGTCTTCGGCCCCCATCTCGGCCGGCTGGTGGCTGTCGGAGGCGGTCTCGGCCAGCGCGTTGTAGTCGTGATCGCGCCCCTCGGTCCACGGCACCTCGCCGCCGGTGCGGCGCACGACAAGGCATTTCACGTTGTCGCCGCATTGCGCCAGCGCCTTGTCGGCATTGGCCTTGAGCGGGGTCCTGCGGCCGCCGCGCGGGGCCTCGTCGGCGGTGATCAGCACGCTGCCGTCGCAGCCCTGGATGCGGGCGGCCAGCGCGTCGGGCGAAAAGCCGGCAAACACCACCGAATGGATCGCGCCGATGCGGGCGCAGGCCAGCATGGCATAGGCGGCCTCGGGGATCATCGGCAGGTAGATCACCACCCGGTCGCCCTTCTTCACCCCCATCCCTTCGAGGATGTTGGCCATCCGGCAGACATTGCCGTGCAGTTCGCGATAGGTGATGTGCATGGCCTCGTCGGCGGGATCGTCCGGCTCCCAGATGATCGCGGTCTGGTCGCCGCGGCGGGCCAGGTGGCGGTCCACGCAGTTTGCGGCCACGTTCAGCGTGCCGTCCTCGAACCAGCGGATCGAGATGTTGCCGGGTGCGAAGGAGGTGTTCTTCACCTTCGTATATGGCCTGATCCAGTCGAGCCGCTTCGCCATGTCGCCCCAGAAGCCTTCGGGGTCATTGACGGAGGCGGCATACATTTCCTCGTATTTCGCAGCATCGACATGGGCGCGGGCCACGACTTCCGGAGACGGTGGATAGGTTGTGGTCATTTCGAGGCTCCTCCCTCTGGCTGGTCTGTTCGTCGTTTCGGTTCACCGCGGCCGGGACGGCCGGACTGGAGGTGCAGCGCGCGTCGGCAGCGGTTCCGTTCCGCCGGCGATAATAGAGATGGCTGAAAATATGTGAATAACCTTCGGGAATTTAACGATTTGTTTGTAAATGTTTTCTGCATTCCTGAAAATCTCTGTAAACAAGGGGGGGATTCGCGGGAAAATCCATTCAGCCATAAGGAATTGTCTGTCAACCGGTGCCGGGCGGTGGCGCGGCTGGCGGTAAACGGGGCTGCGCCGGAAGAATGATGCGCCGGGCGCCGGCGGTGTGACATATTGTTTCGGAATACCCCGGTATGCCGTGCGCTCGCCCCGTGCCGAGTCGCCGCCGCGGGCGCGAGTCCCGCCGGTTCCCGGCCCGGGGGGCCTGCCGGGGCTTGGCAGCGCCGGGGGTTGACGCTAGCTTGACCCGCGAGCGGGATGCCACCGCGTCCGCAAACACTTGGGAGGAAACCGGATGAACAAGATCTTTACCGGCGCCGTTGTCGCCACCCTGACCGCAGCCTTCGCCGCCGAGGCGACCGCGACCGAATGGAACGTGTCGCTGTGGGGCAAGCGGCGGGCCTTTACCGAGCACGTGGAACGCCTGGCCGAACTGCTCAAGGAAAAGACCAATGGCGAATTCACGCTGAACATCTCCTATGGCGGACTGTCCAAGAACAAGGAGAACCTGGACGGGATCTCCATCGGCGCCTTCGAGATGGCCCAGTTCTGCGCCGGCTATCACCGCGACAAGAACCGTACCATCACGGTGCTGGAACTGCCGTTCCTGGGGGTGAACACGCTTGAGGAAGAGGTGGCCGTCAGCAAGGCCGTCTATGCCCACCCGGCGGCGCAGAAGGAAATGGCGAAGTGGAACGCCAAGCTGCTGATGCCCTCGCCCATGCCGCAATACAACCTTGTCGGCACCGGCGAGCCGCGCGACACGCTGGAAAAGATGAAGGGGATGCGGGTGCGCGCCACCGGCGGCATCGGCAAGGCCTTCGAGGCGATCGGTGCGGTGCCCACCTCGGTGACCGCGACCGAGGCCTACAACGCGATGGAATCGGGCGTGGTGGACACGGTCGCCTTCGCCCAGCACGCCCATCTGGCCTTCGGCACCATCAACATCGCCGACTGGTGGACGGAAAACCTCAACCCCGGCACCGTGAACTGCCCGGTGGTGGTCAACATCGACGCCTACAACGCGCTGTCCGACAAGGAGCGCGAGGCGCTCGACAGCTCGGTTGACGAGGCGCTGGACTACTACCTCGAAAACTACGGCAAACTGCTGGACAAGTGGGACACGATCCTCGACGAGAAGAAGGTCAAGAAGGTCCGCATCAGCGACGAGGAGCTGGCCAAGTTCCGCGCCGTGGCGGCGCCGGTCCGCGACCAGTGGATCAAGGACATGACCGCGCAGGGCATCCCGGCGCAGGAGCTCTATGACCTGGTGCAGGATACGCTGAAGAAAACGCGCGCCGGAAACTGATTCCGGCGCGCGTTTTCTTC
>JALTNO010000135.1 GCA_027000645.1 Paracoccaceae bacterium
GCTTGTGCGCCTGGTCGATCGAACCGGGGCCGCAGACCACCACCGACATGCCCAGTTGCTGCCACAACCCGGCTTCGGTTCCGAACGCCACCACGTCGGCCCCGCCATTGCCCGTGAGCCTGGCCACAAGATCGCGCGCGGCGTTGTCGTCCATCGGCTCAAGGCCCGGAACCTCGCCGACAACCTGCGTTTCGATGCCGGCCTCCGGGCAGATCGCGCGCATTGCCGGCAGCAGGTCATTTTCCACCAGTTCGCGCATGGCGGTTTTCACGAAAACGGCATCCGAGTCCTGCACCGGGCGCATTTCCCAGTCCACCTCGGCCAGGCCGGCAATCACGTTATGCGCCACGCCGCCGCTGATCCGTCCGACATTGACCGTGGTCCAGGGCGGCTCGAAGCGCGCGCTCTGCCGGGCACGCAGCATCAGCTCTCCCCGAAGTTCCATCAGGCGCGACACGTAGCGGACCGCGTATTCGGCAGCATTCACGCCACGATGCGGGGCCGAGCCGTGGCCCTCCATCCCCCGGAACCGAACGGTGTATTCGCAGCACCCCTTGTGGCCTTCGATCACGCGCATTTCCGTGGGTTCGCCGATGATCGCCATGGCCGGGCGAACATCGCGCGCCTTCAGTTCCGGGATCAGCGCCCGCGCGCCGAGGCAGCCCACTTCCTCGTCATGGGTGAAGGCAAGGTGAAGGGGTCGGCGCAGGTCGCGGGCGGGCAGATCCTGTACCGTGATCAGCGCCGCCGCGATGAAGCCCTTCATGTCGCACGTGCCGCGCCCGTAAAGTCTTTCGCCTTCGCGGCGCAGCCTGAACGGGTCGGATGTCCAGACCTGGTCGGCCACGGGCACCACGTCGCTGTGACCCGACAGCACGATACCCCCCCGCCTTTCGGGTCCGAGCGTCGCGAAAAGGTTGGCCTTGGTGCCGGTGGCGTCGTGGAACAGATCGACCCGCGCGCCGGCCGCCTCCAGCATCCCGGCAAGATCCGCGATCATCTCCAGATTCGAATCGGAAGACACGGTCGGCCAGGCGACGAGGCGTTCAAGCAGCGCAATGGTTCGTTCCAGCCGGGCGGTCATGGTTTCACGAACAGCCTGCGCGGGCGGTTGCAGAAGGTTTCGGCGGGGCCTTCTTCGCGGATCAGGATGCTTTCGGTGATCTCCAGACCCCAGTCCTGCATCCACAGCCCCGGCATGAAGTGGAAGGTCATGCCCGGCTCCAGCACGGTTTCGTCCTCTTCCCGCAACGAGATTGTCCGTTCGCCCCAGTCGGGGGGATAGCTCAGCCCGATGGCATAGCCGCAGCGCGCGCCGCGCTCGATTCCCGCGCGCTCCAGCGGTGCCGCCAGCGCACGGGCGATGTCGCAGGCGCGGTTGCCGGCCCGGGCCGCATCCAGGCCGGCCTCGAGCCCCTCGACCAGGGCCGCCTCGGCCCGGCGCAGGAAATCCGGCGGCCTGCCCAGAAACAGGGTCCGGCACAGGGGCGCGTGATAGCGCCGGTAGCAGCCGGAGATCTCGAAGAAGGTGGCTTCTCCGTCGGCGAAGGGGCGGCCATCCCATGTCAGGTGAGGTGCGGCGGCGTCGCTTCCCGAGGGCAGCAGCGGAACGATGGCCGGGTAGTCGCCCCATGCCTCGCCGGTGCCGCGGATCGCGTCGCGGAAGATCTCGGCCACCACTTCGTTCTTGGGCACGCCCGGCACGACCCGTTCCAGCAGCCCGTCGATGATCTTTTCCGAGATTGCCGCCGCCTTGCGCATGTATGCGATTTCCGCCGGCGACTTGACCGCGCGAAGCCGGTTGACAAGGCCGGTGGCGTCCTCCCAGGTCGCCTTGGGCAGCGCGGTCTGCAGCACCTCGAATGCCTTGGCCGAGAAATAGTAGTTGTCCATCTCGACCCCGATCCGCCCGCGAGCAAGCGACAGCCCCTCCAGCACCTGCGCCAGATCCTGCATGGGGTGGCGTTCGGTTGACTGAACGTAGTTGTCGGCATAGCCGAGCACCCGATCCGGGCCCATCCAGACCGTGCGCAGGGCGCCGTTGGTATCCTGTTGCCGGCCCCACCACAGGGGCGGGGAATCGGGAAGGACAATGACCCCCTGGTGAACGTAGAACGACCATCCGTCATATGCCGTGAGCCAGGCCTGGTTCGACGGGTCGGTGACGAACAGGGCATCCAGCCCGCGCCGGGCCATGACGTCCCGTGTCCGTTTCAGGCGATCGGCATATTCGTCCGGTGAAAACGGAAGTTCCCTTGCGACCATGTGATGCGCTCCCGGGTTCGACGGATGCATTTGGCCACATGACCGGCCTTCGTCCAACGACTTTCTTGCGCGATCGGGCAGCCCGCCCGGCAGGGGATTCGTGACGCGACGTCACAAGCGCCCGGCTGGCGCGGAGCGATTGCGGGAAACTCTCATGCGAATGACGCATTTTGCCCTCAGATGTCGCAAATCGGTTGCGTCACGGGGCGTCGCAGGTTTTAGATGGGGCAACAAGCGGTCTGTTCGCACAAGAATGACACACGGGGAGCCAGCTTTGGTGTCAGCTTCAAGCAACGACGCGTTCGTCGAGTTCGAGCGTGTCCAGAAGAGCTATGACGGCGAAACGCTTGTCGTCAAGGATCTCAATCTGACCATGCCCAGGGGCGAGTTCCTGACCATGCTCGGGCCTTCGGGATCGGGCAAGACGACCTGCCTGATGATGCTTGCGGGGTTTGAAACCGCGACCCACGGGGATATCCGCCTGGGCGGCGTGTCGATCAACAACATCCCTCCGCACAAGCGCGGCATCGGCATGGTGTTCCAGAACTATGCCCTGTTTCCGCACATGACCGTGGCCGAAAACCTGTCCTTCCCGCTGGAAGTGCGCAAGATCGGCAAGGCCGAGCGCGAGGAAAAGGTCCGCCGGGCGCTGGACATGGTGCAGATGGGCGAATTCGGCGGTCGCCGGCCGGCGCAGCTTTCGGGCGGGCAGCAGCAGCGCATCGCGCTGGCCCGCGCGCTGGTGTTCGAGGCCGAGCTGGTGCTGATGGACGAACCCCTGGGCGCGCTCGACAAGCAGTTGCGCGAACACATGCAGTTCGAGATCAAGCGCATCGCCGACAATCTGGGCATCACCGTGGTCTATGTCACCCACGACCAGACCGAGGCGCTGACCATGTCGGACCGGGTGGCGGTGTTCGACGACGGCGTCATCCAGCAGCTCGACCCGCCCGACGTGCTGTACGAAGAGCCGCAGAACAGTTTCGTCGCCCAGTTCATCGGCGAGAACAACACGCTGGAAGGCGTGGTCAAGGAAATCAGCGGCGACCGATGCCTGGTGCAGCTGGATGACGGCGAACTGATCGACGCCAAGCCGGTGAATGTCAGCCAGGTGGGCGAACGCACCCGCGTATCGATCCGGCCCGAACGGGTGGAATACAACAGGGACCGCCTTCAGGAGGGCGCCCACACGCTGCAGGCGGAGGTGCTGGAATTCATCTACATGGGCGACATCTTCCGCACCCGGCTGCGGGTTGCCGGGAATGACGAATTCATCATCAAGACCCGGAACGCTCCCGATCAGGTGCGCCTGCAGCCCGGCCAGAAGATCGAGATCGGCTGGATGCCGCAGGATTGTCGCGCGCTGGATGCCTGAGCAGGTCTGCGCAGGAACCTCGGCGGAAGATCGGGGGGCAGGAAACTGAAATCGAATTCAACAAGGAGAGTCTGAACATGAAACTCAAAGCAATCACAGCTCTTGTCGCCACGACGGCGCTTGGCGTGTCAATGGCGCTCGCCGACAGCAACATGGCCAACAAGATCACGGCGGTCAGCTGGGGCGGCGCCTATCAGAAGTCGCAGATCCGCGCCTATGCCGAACCCTACATGAAGCTGAACCCCGGCGTGGAAATCGTCTGGGATGAAAGCTCGGCCGAGGCGGTGGCCAAGCTGCGCGCCATGAACGAGGCCGGAAACATCACCTGGGACATCGTGGACGTCGTGGCGGCGGATGCGATCCGGCTGTGCGACGAGGGGCTGGCAGAAGAGATCGACCCCGACAAGGATCTTGCCGCTGCCCCGGACGGCACGCCGGCGAGCAAGGATTTCGGCGATCTTCTGGTCAGCGAATGCTTCATTCCGCAGATCGTCTATTCGACCACCTTCGGCTATCGCACCGACATGGTGGGCGACAACCCGCCGACCAGCGTCTGCGACGTGTTCGACCTGGAAAAATATCCGGGCAAGCGGTCGCTGGAAAAGCGCCCGATCAACAACATGGAATGGGCGCTCTACTGCGACGGCGTGGCCAAGGATGATATCTATGACGTCCTTGCTACCCCCGAGGGCCAGGACCGGGCGCTGAAGAAGCTCGACACCATCAAGGACCAGGTGATCTGGTGGTCGGCCGGCGCCGACACGCCGCAGCTTCTGGCCGATGGCGAGGTGGTGATGGGTTCGACCTATAACGGCCGCCTGTTCAGCGTGATCGAAGAGCAGAAGCAGCCCGTGGCGATGCTGTGGGACATGCAGGTGTTCGATCTTGACGGCTGGATCATCCCCAAGGGACTGAGCGAGGACCGCAAGGCCCGGGTGATGGACTTCGTCAAGTTCGCCACCGACACCCAGCGTCTGGCCGACCAGGCCAAGTACATCTCCTACGGTCCGGCGCGGAAATCCTCGGCGCCGCTGGTGGGCAAGCACGCGGATCTGGGCATCGACATGGCGCCGCACATGCCGACCGACCCGAACAACGCCAAGAACACGCTGCTCTACAACTACGAGTTCTGGGCGGACTACCGCGACGACATCGACGCCAAGTTCCAGGCGTGGCTGGCGAAGTGATCGCCTGACCCGAACCGTTTCGCGGGCCGGAGATTCCGGCCCGCGCCTTCAGACCCGAGAGGCCGAAGATGAGCGATGCCACCCAGAACGGACCGGTTCTTGCCGCCGACGGGACTCCGCTGAAACGCAGCCTGAACCGTGCGCTCAGGATGCAGAAGCTGCGGGCGCTGGCGCTGATCGCCCCATTGCTGATCTTCGTTCTCATCACCTTCATCTCGCCCATCATCCAGATGCTGTGGCGGTCGGTCGAAAACGAGATCGTCGCCGAAACCTTGCCGCTGACGGTCGAGGCGCTGAAGGACTGGGACGAAAAGAGCGGCCAGCTGCCGCCCGAGCCGGTCTATGCGGCCTTCGTGCGCGACATGAAGGTGGCGGTCGCGAACAAGCTCCACACCAGGCTGGGCACGCGGCTCAACTACGAGCAGACGGGGATCTCGTCGCTGTTCCGCAAGACCGGCCGCAAGATCAAGAAATGGGATCCGGACACGGACGGGCCGTTCAAGGAAAAGCTGATCAAGGTGAACAAGGGCTGGGGCGACCTGTCCACCTGGCAGACGATCAAGCTCCATTCCCGCCCGATCACGCCCGGCTATTTCCTCAATGCCGTGGACATGCGCCTGACCCCGGACGGCCCGGCGATGCAGCCCGAGGACAAGCGGATCCTGCTGAAGCTGTTCGGGCGCACGATCGTGATGTCGCTGGTCATCACCTTCGCCTGCATCGCGCTGGGCTATCCGGTGGCATGGCTGCTTGCGAACCTGCCAAAGCGGTCCTCGAACATGCTGATGATTCTGGTGCTTCTGCCGTTCTGGACTTCGCTTCTGGTGCGCACCTCTGCGTGGAAGGTCATGCTGCAGCAGCAGGGTGTCATCAACGACGTTCTGGTGTGGCTCGGGCTGGTCGATGATGCGAACAGGCTGGTGATGATCAACAACCAGTTCGGCACCATCGTGGCCATGACCCACATCCTGCTGCCCTTCATGATCCTGCCCATGTATTCGGTCATGCAGACCATTCCGCCCAGCTATCTGCGCGCCGCCAAGTCGTTGGGGGCGACGAACTGGACGGCGTTCTGGCGGGTCTATTTCCCGCAGTCGGTGCCGGGGATCGGTGCCGGGTCCATCCTCGTCTTCATCCTCGCCATCGGCTACTACATCACGCCCGAGATCGTCGGTGGCACCAAGGGTGTCTTCATCTCGAACCGGATCGCCTATCACATCTCCAGCTCTCTCAACTGGGGGCTGGCGGCGGCGCTGGGTACGATCCTGCTGGTCATCGTGCTGCTGCTCTACTGGGCCTATGACAAGATCGTGGGCATCGACAACGTGAAGCTGGGGTAACGTCGCATGAGCCTGAACCCGGTGCAGAAACCCTCCACGGCCTTTA
>JALTNO010000136.1 GCA_027000645.1 Paracoccaceae bacterium
GCTGCTCGGGGCGCGCGGTTTCTCCGCTGTCGTCCGGCACCACGGCGGGGGAGGCAACCTCGTCCGGCCGCGCATCGGGCGGGGGAGGGGCGACCGGCTGCGGTGCGACCCGGTCCGCCGGGCGCGCCCTGGGCCGGGCCAGATGCGGCGGGGTGAGGACGGCGACCTCGCGGTCGGGCTCTTCCAGCGCCGGCGGCAGCGGCGGGGCGTCCTCGGGCGGCGCCTCCGGGCCGGGCAGATCCGGGGCCGGTGCCGGCGTGTCCTCGGCCGCCGGTTCGGGAGCCGGGTCCGGCCGGGTCCGGTCGGGCGGCGCCTCGGCCGGGGCGGCGACATCGGGGGCATCAGTGGCCGCGTCGGGCGGCGACGGAGCAAGCGGCTGCGGCGCCAGGTCGGGGACCGCCGGTTCGGCGGTCAGGGCGGCGAATTCCTCGGCGGTGACGATCGACACGTCGCTGACCTCGAAAGGCAGCGGTTCGGGTTCAAGCGATGCGCCGAACACCGCCCAGCCGACCAGGGCCAGATGCGCGATCGCCGAAATCTTGGTGCCGGTCTGCACCGCCCCGCCTCACTCGTCCTGCCCGTCCAGCGTCGGGCCTCCGGTGTCGGTCACGAGACCCACATTGGAAAACCCGCCCGCATTCAGCGCCCCCATCACCTGCATCACCATCTCGTAGGGGATGGAGCCGTCGGCGCGCAGATAGACGCGGTCGCCTTCCCGTTCCGCCGCGATGGCGCGCAGCTTGGCCACCAGCGTGTCGCGCGAAACCGGCGTGGTCTGGATCTGCACCTCGCCGCTGGCGGTGATGGTCACGGTCAGAGGCTCCTCCCGGTCGCCGGGCAGGGCCGAGGCAGCCGTCTTCGGCAGCTTCACCGGCACGCCCACGGTCATCAGCGGCGCCGCCACCATGAAGATGATGAGCAGCACCAGGACCACGTCCACGAAAGGGGTGATGTTGATTTCCGACATCGGTCGGGTCCGGCGATGCCGGTCGCGGCGACGGCGGCTCGTGCCCCCCGTTCCCGGCTGGATCCCCGCGCCCATTGCTCACGCGTCCAGCTGCCGCGACAGGATCGTCGCGAACTCGTCGGCGAAGGCCTCGTAACCGGCCACGATGCGGTCGCTGTCGGCGCTGAACTTGTTGTAGAACACCACCGCCGGGATCGCCGCCAGCAGGCCCAGGGCGGTGGCCATCAGCGCCTCGGCGATGCCGGGGGCGACCACGGCCAGGTTGGTATTCTGCTGCTGGGCGATCTCGATGAAGGCGTTCATGATGCCCCAGACCGTCCCGAACAGGCCGACGAAGGGAGCGGTCGAACCTGTCGTCGCCAGCACCGTCAACCCGCGCTGGAGGTAGTCGGCCTCCTTGGCGATGGCCACATCCATCGACCGGTCGATGCGCGCCTGCGCCCCGGCAATCAGCCCGCCGTCATTGCGATGCGAGCGGCGCCACTCGGTCATGCCGGCAGCAAAGATGCGCCGGGAACTGCCCGCTGGCTGCGGCCCGATCTGCTCGAACAGCTGGTCCAGGGGCTCGCCGGACCAGAAGGCGCGGTCGAAACTTTCGGCCTCGCGCCGAGCGGCCCGATAGGTGATGATCTTCTGGATGATGATCGCCCAGGACCAGAATGACGACAGCAGCAGCACGATCACCACGAATTTCACCGTGAGCGTCGCGCGCGCGAACAGCCCCCAAAGGGAGAAATCGATCCCCTGGGCCAGCGTCAGAGTTTCTGCTTCCATCTGCCTGCTCTTTGTTCAGCGACCGTTTTCCGCCGGCCTTGTCCGGGCAGACCCTATCCCAGTTTGGGGCGGATTGCCACCGCAACCGGGGCGCCGATTCCCTACCCGTCCTGCAATGCGCGAATCTCTGCCGGCAGGCGCACCGGCTTTCCGGCGCTGTTCATGCACACGGCCGTGACGCGGGCGCGAAAGATCGGCCTGCCGTCGCGCGTCACCTCCTGGTCCATCACCAGCCGGACATTGGTCATCGACGCGATCGAGGTTTCGACCACCAGCTGGTCCTGGAATTTCGCGGTCGAGATGTAATCGGCCTCGATCCGCCGCACCACCCAGACGACGCCCGCCTCGCGCATGGCATTCTGATCGTTGCCCAGGCTGCGCACCCAGTCCGACCGCGCCCGCTCGATATAGCGCAGATAGTTGGCGTGGTAGACGATGCCGCCCATGTCGGTGTCTTCGTAGAATACCTGAACCGGATAGGTGTGAACGACCATCTTGCCCCTGCTCCCGCAAACCCACGCGCCGCACTCAACCAGCTTCGCCCGGCTCCGGCAAGACGGCAATCACGCGACGCGGCGGAACACCGAAGTCTGAAACTTCTGCACCGCCCCGCGCGGGGTGACATGATCGTGCCGCAACGACCTCTCGGCCCGGAAGACCCCCGGCGCGTGACGCTCCAGCTCGGCCGCCAGCGCCTCGGGCGCATAGCGCACCACCGGCAGCCCCGAACACCGCTCCGGCCCGTCATCGGCGAAGGTCGCGATCACCGCATGTCCCCCCGGCGCCACGGCCGCCGCCATCGCCGCCACACAGGCCGCGCGATCCCCCTCGCCGGTCAGGAAATGAAACACCGCCCGGTCATGCCACAGCCGGTAATGCCGCGCCGGGTGCCAGCGGGTCACATCCGCCACGACCCACGTCACCGCCTCCGCCCGCGCGCCCAGCCGCGCCCGCGCAACCCCGATCGCCCGCGCCGACAGATCCAGCACCGTCAGATCGCGATACCCCGCCTCCAGCAGCGCATCGACCAGCCGCGACGCACCGCCCCCCACATCCAGAACGGCATCCTCCGGCCCGGCCAGCCCGGAGACCAGAGAGAATGACGGTTCGGGCCGGGCCTCGAACCACGTCAGTTCCTCCTCGCCGCGGTTTCCGTAAACCCCGTCCCAATGCCGTGCATCCGACATGATCAACTCTCCTCTCGCCAAACCGGGACAAACCCGAAATCGCGCCCCGAAAGACAGGATGCGTCATCGCGATCCCGATGCCGACTTCATCTCGCCCAAAATACTCCCGCCGGAGGCATGAAAGACCGGCCCGGCCTCTCAGGAAAAAAGATCGTCCTGCCGCCTGGGCACCGGCAGCCCCAGATGCACCCACGCCTTCTGCGCCAGCATCCGCCCGCGCGGGGTGCGCTGGATCAGCCCCTGCTGCAGAAGGAACGGCTCAATCACCTCCTCCAGCGCGTCGCGGCTTTCGCTCAGCGCCGCCGAAAGCGTCTCGATTCCCACCGGCCCGCCGCCATAATTCTCGGCAATCAGCCGCAGATAGCGCCGGTCGCCGCCATCGAGGCCAAGGTGATCCACCCCCAGCCGGGTCAGCGCATCATCGGCCAGCGCCCGGGTGATCTTGCCGTCGCCCTCCACCACCGCGAAATCCACCACCCGGCGCAGCAGGCGCCCGGCAATGCGCGGCGTCCCGCGCGCGCGGCGGGCGATCTCGCGCGCACCATCCGCATCCGCCGGCACCCCCAGCTTGCGGGCGTTGCGGGTGACGATCTCGTGCAGTTCGTCCACCGTGTAGAACTGCAACCGCGTCGGAATGCCGAAGCGGTCGCGCAACGGCGTGGTCAGCAGCCCCATGCGCGTCGTCGCCCCCACCAGCGTGAAGGGCTGGAGCTCGATGCGCACGGTGCGCGCCGCCGGGCCCTCGCCGATGACCAGATCCAGCTCGAAATCCTCCAGCGCGGGATAGAGCACCTCCTCCACCGCCGGGTTGAGGCGATGGATCTCGTCGATGAACAGCACGTCGCGCGGCTCGAGATTGGTCAGGATCGCCGCCAGATCGCCGGCGCGGGCCAGCACCGGGCCGGAGGTCATGCGGAAATTCACCCCCAGCTCGCGCGCCATGATCTGCGCCAGCGTGGTCTTGCCCAGGCCGGGCGGGCCGTGAAACAGCGTGTGATCCATCGCCTCGCCCCGGCGCCGGGCGCTCTCGATGAAGATCCTGAGATTGGCCCGCGCCTCGGCCTGGCCGATGAATTCGTCCAGAACCTGCGGACGCAGCGCGCGGTCGTTGTCCTCGGGCAGCGGATCGGGGCGCAGGGTGGGGTCGCTCTCGTTCATGGCCTACCCTACCCTTTCGGTGCCAGTTTCTTCAACGCGGCGCGGATCAGTTCGGACGTGCCCGCCTCGGGGTTCTCACCCGCAGCCTCGGCCACCGCCGCCGCCGCCTCGCCCGGCGCGTATCCGAGATTGCCCAGCGCCGACAGGGCATCGGCCTGCGCATTCGCCGCCGCCCGGTCCGGCCCGGTTCGGGACATGGCCGCCGACGGGACCACCGGCTCGGCCGCGGGTTCGATCACGTCGGGGCCGGGGACCGGCATCGAATCGCCCTCACCGTTCCCCATCGCCATCACCGAAGGCGCCTTGTCCTTGAGATCCAGCACGATGCGCTGCGCCAGCTTCGGCCCGACCCCCTTGGCCGCCTTGACCGCCGCCCAGTCGCCCAGCGCGATCGCGCGGCTCACCCCGTCGGGCCCCAGCGCACCCAGAATGGCCAGAGACACCTTCGCCCCCACGCCCTGCACGCCCATCAGCAGGCGGTGCCATTCCTTTTCCGCAAGGCTGGTGAACCCGAACAGCTGCATCAGATCCTCGCGCACCACCAGGTCGGTATAGAGCGACACCGCCTCGCCCGGGCCGGGCAGCGCCGCCAGCGTCCTTTCCGAGCAATGGACGATATAGCCGACGCCGCGCACGTCGATCAGGACATGATCCGATGCCCGGTAATCCAGCCGCCCCGTCAACCTGCCGATCATGTCCCGACCTCGCGCAGCCTTTGCCGCCCGCCCCCGTAATAGGCGTGGCAGATGGCGATGGCGAGCGCATCCGCCGCATCCGCCCCCGCCGGTTCGCAGCCGGGCAGCTGCAGCCGCACCATGTGTTGCACCTGCACCTTGTCGGCATGCCCCACACCGACCACGGTCTTCTTCACCTTGTTGGGCGCATATTCCCCCACCGGCAACCCCGCCTGGGCCAGCGCCAGCAGCGCCACGCCGCGGGCCTGCCCCAGCTTCAGCGTCCCGGCGCCGTCCTTGTTCACGAAGGTCTGTTCGATCGCGGCGCAGTCGGGGGCATGACGGGCAACGATTTCGCACAACTGCACATGAAGCGACAACAGCCGTGCCGCCAGATCGGCACCAATCGGCTTCAACTGCCCGTTGGCCACGTGGCCGAGGCGGTTGCCCCGTGATTCGATCACCCCCCAGCCAAGGGTGCGAAGTCCCGGATCGATGCCGATGATGCGCATGGACTGCCCCTGACCCTGCCCGAAATGTCGCTTTTTCGATGCACTAGCACGAAAGGCGAACATGATCCAACCGTTTTGCCGGCCGGCGCGATTTCCGGCCGAACCCGAATCCGGGCGGAAAATGATCCGAAAGCGACATGCCGCAGCGCGGAAAGCGACATTCCGGAAACGGTTTTCCCGGTTTCATTTCAAGACTGAAACCTGCGTGAAGAGCCATGCAGGCACCGCATACGGACCTTGCAATACCTGCGCTTGTCCGTTGCCCGAACGCCCACTAGATCGCGCCGGGAACGATACAAACGCACACCCCAACCCAGAGGACACGGATATGGCTGCGATTGAAACCACCCACACCGGTCACGGCCTCGTCGGCCGTATCGGCTCCGTCTTTGCATCTGTTGTCGGCTCGGTCGCCGCGTGGAACGACGCCCGCAAGACCCGCAAGGCCCTGTCGGCCCTGACCGATCGGGAGCTTGACGATATCGGCCTGAGCCGCGGCGACATCGACGCGATCGCCACCGGACGGCTGACCCGCTGAATCTTCCGCCCTTGTTCCTCCTCCCCGAGGGCGAAGCCGGCGCCGCGTGACATGGTCGCGCGGCGCCGTTCTTTTCGCGCTCAGCGCAGGCCCGAGCGGATCCGCGCCGCGATCCACTCCGAGACGGGATCGGGGCGCATCACCCGGGCGCCGGCCCGTTCGATGACGCTTCCCCGTTCCAGCCGCGCCAGGCGGTCGGCATAATCCGCCGGCCCCAGGTGGAACAGGAAGGTCCCCTTGAACAGCAGTAGCGCGAGAATGCCGAAGAGAAGCGGCCCGAGGGAGAAACGCCGCCGTGCCCGGCGCGGCCGCGGAACGATCAGGCCATCGTCGCGCAGGGAAGGCACATGGCCATGTGCCATCGCGCCATGCTTGCACCCCAGTCGGCGCAGGCGTTCGGCAAATTCAAGCTGACCCCGATCCATCCGGCGACCCGTGTCTATGCAGCCCCCGCCCGGTCAGGCCGTCACCCTACCCCCCGTTTCCGGCGGAAAATGGGCAGGCGCCACAGTCGCGCCACATTGCGGGGGATTCATGCCGACCGGGCAAGATGCAGCGTCACCCAGTCGCCGATCTGCTCGCGCGCGAGTTCGCCGGCACCCTCGCGCGCATAGACCTGCGCCACCTCGTCGGCCTGCTCGGCCAGAATCCCCGAAAGGATCGCCTGCCCGCCCGGCCGAAGATGCCGGACCAGATCGGGCGCGAGCGCCACCAGGGGGCCTTTCAGGATATTGGCAAAGATCAGGTCGAAAGGCGCATTGCCGGCAAGATCGGGGTGATCGAAACCCGCCGCCTCGACACATCCGACCCGCCCCGACAGGCCGTTGGCCGCCAGGTTGGCCAGGGCTACCTCGACCGCTACCGGGTCAATGTCGCTGGCGATGAACACCCCGTCCCAGACCCGCGCCGCGGCCATGGCCAGCACCGCCGTCCCGCAGCCGATATCGGCCACCCGCGCGGCCACGAACCCGCGCTCGATCAGCCGGTCGAGCGCCCGCAGACAGCCCAGCGTGGTTCCGTGATGACCGGTGCCGAAGGCCATCGCCGCCTCGATCAGCAGCGGCTCCACGCCCGGCGGCACCTTGTCCGCATCGTGGCTGCCGTAGACGAAGAACCGCCCGGCCCTGACCGGGGCCAGTTCGCGCCGGACATGGGCGACCCAGTCGGTTTCCGGCAGTTCCGACACCACGAAGGGGGCCGCATCGAAGGCCGCCGCCAGCACCGCAAGCGCCGCCTCGTCGGGACGGGCGGTGAAATAGGCGCCCACTTCCCACAGGCCCGAGCCGTCCTCCATCTCGAACACGCCGACACCGTCGGGAGGCACCTGCATGCGCTCCAGCGCCTCGCCCAGCGCCTGCGCCGCGGGTTTTCCTGTCAGTGTCGTCAGTGCGGTGAAGGTCGGCATCAGGCGTCTCCGGTCGGGTTCGCCATGCGCCTAGGGGCGCGGCGGCACGAGGTCAAGCCGGCAGCGGCTACGAAATGTCACATGCCGTTACCGGAATGTTTATGACTTTGGTCAAGGCACGCGCCCGCGCGCATGTCTATCCACGGGCCGAAGCCCCCGGCATGGGAAGGGTGTCATGGACCTGATTGCACTGCTCGACCGGTTGGGAGAAGGCAATACCGCCGCCCTGTTCGGCCTGATCGCCGGCGTCATGTTCGGCGTGGCGGCGCAAAGGTCGCGCTTCTGCCTGCGCGCGGCAACGGTCGAATTCGCCCGCGGCCGAATGGGAAGTTCGGTTGCCGTGTGGCTGCTGACCTTTTCCACGGCGCTGGTCTGGGTGCAGGCCGCGCGGCTGGTCGGCCTCATGGACAGCGACGAGGCGCGCATGATGGCCGTGCCCGGAAGCTGGTCGGGCGCGATCATCGGCGGGCTTCTGTTCGGCGTGGGGATGATCCTGACGCGGGGCTGCTCGGGGCGGCTTCTGGTGCTGGCGGCGACGGGGAACCTGCGCTCGATCGTGTCCGGGCTGATCTTCGCCGTGGTCGCGCAGATGAGCTTGCACGGGATGCTCGCGCCGCTGCGCAACGCACTGGCCGGAATGTGGGTGACGTCGGGCGGGCGCAACCTCGATCTTCTGGTGGCGCTGGGGCTGCCGTCATGGGGCGGGCTGGCGACCGGAGGCGCCATCGCGGCCCTTGCGCTGGTGCTGGCCCGGGCCAACCGGATCGGCCCCTCGCGACTGGTCTTCGCCTCGGGCGTGGGTTTTTCGGTCGCGGTGGGCTGGGTGCTGACCTATGCGCTGGCGCAGGTGTCCTTCGACCCGGTTCAGGTCAACAGCATCACCTTCACCGGCCCGTCGGCCAACATGCTGATGTTCGTGCTCGACAGCAACCCGCTGCTGCGCTTCGACATCGGCCTGATCCCCGGCGTGTTCCTCGGCGCCTTCTTCGCCGCGCTGGTCACGCGCGAACTGAAATTCCAGGCCTTCAGCGGCGTGACCCCGATGCGCCGATCCATGATCGGGGCGGCCCTGATGGGCTTTGGCGGGATGCTGGCGGGAGGATGCGCGATCGGCGCCGGCGTCACCGGCACCTCGATCCTTGTCGGCACCGCATGGCTGGCGCTGTTCAGCATGTGGATCGGGGCCATGGCCACCGATTTCCTGCTCGACCGGAGCCCCGAGGCCCTGCCGGTGTGACACAAGCCCCGCCGCCGGCGCCCGGCGGCGGAAAAGGCCGGCCATGCGCCCGCGCCGTCAGTAGCTGCCGGCGATCAGCCCCATGCTTTCGAGCTTGAGCAGCACCTGATGCGCGCAGTGATCGACCTCGACATTCTCGGTATCGAGCCGCAGTTCGGGGTTTTCCGGCACGTCATAGGGGTCGGAAATACCGGTGAACTCCTTGATCTTGCCCTCGCGCGCCAGCTTGTAGAGGCCCTTGCGGTCGCGCCGTTCGCATTCCTCGATCGAGGTCGCCACATGCACCTCGACGAAGGCGCCGTATTGTTCGATCTCTTCGCGCACGGCGCGGCGGGTGGCCGCATAGGGTGCGATCGGCGCGCAGATGGCGATGCCGCCGTTCTTGGTGATCTCGGCGGCGACGAAGCCGATGCGGCGAATGTTGAGATCGCGATGCTCCTTGGAGAAGCCGAGTTCCGACGACAGATTCTTGCGCACCACGTCGCCATCGAGCAGCGTCACCGGACGCCCGCCCATCTCCATCAGCTTGATCATCAGCGCGTTGGCGATGGTCGATTTGCCCGAACCGGAAAAGCCGGTGAAGAACACGGTGAAGCCCTGCTTGCTGCGCGGCGGGTAGCGGCGGCGAAGCTGCTCGACCACCTCGGGGAAGGAGAACCATTCCGGGATCTCGAGCCCCTCGCGCAGACGCCGGCGCAGCTCGGTGCCCGAGATGTTCAGGATGGTGACCTTGTCGCGGTCGGCGATCTCGTCGGCGGGTTCGTACTGGGCGCGTTCCTGCACATAGACCATGTGCTTGAAGGGCACCATCTCGATCCCGATCTCATCCTGGTGCTGGCGGAACAGTTCCTGCGCGTCATAGGGGCCGTAGAAGTCTTCGCCCCGGCTGTTCTTGCCCGGCCCCGCATGGTCGCGGCCGACGATGAAATGGGTGCAGCCGTGGTTGCGGCGGATGATCCCGTGCCAGACCGCCTCGCGGGGGCCTGCCATGCGCATGGCCAGGTTGAGCAGGCTCATGGTGGTGGTGGCGGCGGGGTACTTGTCGAGCACCGCCTCGTAGCAGCGCACGCGGGTGAAGTGGTCCACGTCGCCCGGCTTGGTCAGGCCCACCACCGGGTGGATGAGCAGGTTGGCCTGCGCCTCGCGGGCAGCGCGGAAGGTCAGTTCCTGATGCGCGCGGTGCAGCGGGTTGCGGGTCTGGAAGGCAACGATGCGGCGCCAGCCCAGCTTGCGGAAATAGGCGCGCAACTCGTTCGGAGTGTCGCGGCGAGCCTTGAAGTCGTAATGCACGGGCGGCTGGATGCCGACGACGGGACCGCCCAGATAGACCGGGCCCGCGGTGTTGTGCAGGTAGTTCACCGCCGGGTGCGCCACGTCGTCGGCCCCGAAGACCTTCTCGGCCTCGCGCGCCTTGTCCGGCGTCCAGCGGTCGGTGACGGTCATGGTGGCGAGGATCACGCCCTCCTGGTCGCGCAGGGCGATGTCTTCGCCGATCTCGACGCTTTCGGCAAATTCCCTGGACACGTCCAGCGTGATCGGCATCGGCCACAGCGTGCCGTCGGCAAGGCGCATGGTCTCGACGACGCTGTCGTAGTCCTCTTCGCTCAGGAACCCCTTGAGAGGATTGAACCCGCCATTCATGAGCAGTTCCAGATCGCAGATCTGGCGGGGGGTCAGGTCATGGCTTTTCAGACCGGCAGCCTCGGCCTTCAGTTTCTGGGCGGAATCGTAGGAAACGTAAAGCTCCGGGATCGGAGCGAGGTTCGCAAGCATCGTCATGTCAAATCTCTCAGGTTGCCCGTATCGCGGACCCTGCCGGCCCGATCTCGCGGGGGCATAGCCGCTGAAAGGGGAAAATGTCCAGTTGGGCCGGTGAAAAACGGGGAAAATCGGGATGATGTCGCGCCCCGCGGCACCAGAGCGCTCCGATTTCCCCGATGCGGGTCGATCCGGAGACGGACGGTCCCTGGCCCGCATGGCCGCGGCGCCGCCCTTCATCTTGCCTCAAGTACTCCGGGGGTGAACGGGCCGCAGGCCCGGAGGGGGCAGAGCCCCCTGCCACCTCTCAACCGATCCCTTCAGCCGCCAGAAATGCCTCGGCATCCAGCGCCGCCATGCAGCCCATCCCTGCGCTGGTCACCGCCTGGCGATAGACATGATCGGTCAGATCGCCGGCCGCGAACACACCCGGGACCGAGGTCCGGGTCGAGCCCGGCTCGACCTTCACATAGCCGCCCATGTGGGTTTCCAGCTGATCCGCGACCAGTTCGCTGGCCGGCGCGTGGCCGATGGCGATGAACACCCCCTTGCACGGGATTTCGGTCACTTCGCCCGTGTTCACGTTCCTGACCTTCACGCCGGTCACCGCCAGCGGGTCTTCGGTGCCCAGCACCTCCTCCAGCGTATGGAACCACAGCGGTTCGATCTTCGGGTTGCGGAACAGGCGCTCTTGCAGGACCTTTTCGGCACGCAGCTCGTCGCGGCGGTGGATCAGCGTCACCTTCGAAGCGAACTTGGTCAGGAACAGCGCCTCTTCCACCGCCGTGTTGCCGCCGCCGACCACCACGATTTCCTCGCCGCGATAGAAAAACCCGTCGCAGGTGGCGCAGGCGCTGACGCCGTGGCCCTTGAACTTCTCCTCCGAGGGCAGCCCCAGCCATTTCGCCCGCGCCCCGGTGGCCAGGATCACCGCGTCGGCGGTATAGGTCGTGCCGCTGTCGCCGCTGGCGCGGAAGGGCCGCTGCGACAGGTCCAGCGCCGTGATCACGTCCGAGACGATCTCGCAGCCGGTGGCTTGCGCATGCTCCTGCATCTTCGTCATCAGATCAGGACCCTGCACCTCGACGAAGCCGGGGAAGTTTTCCACCTCGGTCGTCATGGTGAGTTGCCCGCCCGGCTCCATCCCCTGAACCAGAACCGGTTCGAGCATGGCACGCGCGGCGTAGATGCCCGCCGTATAACCGGCCGGGCCGGAGCCGATGATCAGAACCTTCGTGTGACGCGTGTCGGCCATGATGTCCCCCATTCGTCTGGCACGGCCCGGCCGACCGGAAGATCGCGGCGGGGCCGCATTTGCGGCATTGCGGCGTGGATATAGACACCCCGGCCGGCGGCGGAAACCCCCATCCTGCCGCATGACGCCCGGCGCCGGCGCGCGAACAAGATTGTTGCGCCGCAGTGAAACATTGTTGCGCATGCTCGGGGCGCTGCTATAAGAAACGCAAAATTCTGGGAGCCTGAAATGGTCGCCGCACGACTGGACCCGATTGACCGAAAAATTCTGGCCGAGCTTCAGGCTGATGGCCGGATGACCAATGTGGAACTTGCCAGACGCGTGGGCATATCGGCGCCTCCCTGCCTGCGACGGGTGCGCGCGCTCGAGGAATCGGGGCTGATCCGCGGCTATCACGCCGATATCAACGCCCGCGCGCTGGGCTTCGAGGTGCAGGTCTTCGTGATGGTCGGGCTGGACAACCAGGCCGAAACGGCATTGAGCGCCTTCGAGGAGCGCTGCCGCAACTGGCCGCTGGTGCGCGAATGCCACATGCTCAACGGCGAGGTGGATTTCATCCTCAAATGCGTGGCGCCGGACCTGTCCAGCTTCCAGAGCTTCCTGACCGGAGAGCTTCTGACCGCCCCCAACGTCGCCTCCGTCAAGACCTCGCTGGTGATCCGCGACGCCAAGGACGAACCGGGCGTGCCCTTCGACGTTCTCGAAGAGCGCCTCGGCCGCGCCCCCTGACCCTGACCCGGGCCCGGGATCGCCCGACCGCCACCTGCGCCAAGCCCCCCGCCTCTTCCTCTTGCCTTCAAGCGCTCCGGGGGTGAACGGACCGCAGGCCCGGAGGGGGCAGAGCCCCCTGTTCCGCCGCCTCCCGCCACCGGCCACCGGCCGCCCGGAGGCCGGCACGCGCTTCAGGCAGTCAGCGGTACGGGGGTTGCATCACCCGCGCGCGGACAGGCCAGCGGTCCGAAATCGGACGCATCGCCCACATGCGGAAACAGGCTCAGGAACAGCGACTTCATCGCGTGGCTGGTCATGCGCAGCGCATTGATGCCGGGGTGGTAGGTCTCGAATTCCAGCCCCGAAACCCGGATCACCGCGTGCCGCTCGAGGCAGAGGTGATACAGCTCGACCGGAGTCGGCGGGGCGGTCTCGATCACGCTCAGGCCATCGACGAATTCGGAGACCGGAACCAGCGTCGGCGTGCTTCCCAGTATCCGGCGCAAATGCCCCGGCGTGCGCAGGATCCGCGCGGCCGGGCCGGCGATGACGCTGGACATCGGCCGCTCGATCCCGAAACTGTCGGACATGATCCGGGTCAACGCGACGCTTCGGCCCGAGGCATCCGGCCGCCCCGGCAGGACCTGCGTCGATCCTTTCCACATCACCGGCAGGGCCGGCCCGTCACGGGTTACGACCCGGTCGCCGGGCATGATGTCCTCGATCGCCATCGGCCCCGATTCGGTTTCGATCAGCGAACCGCGCGAGAAGGCGCAGAAGGCGTTTTCGAACAGCGGCAGGACCGGCGTGATGTGGGTGTGCTCGATGATCTGCCCCTTCTCGCCAAGCGCGGCGATGCGGCAGCGACGAAGCTGCGGCCGGTTCGGGCTGCGCATGGCAGCCGGGTCCTTGAGAATGGCACTGGTCTCGATTGCGTTGCGCGCCGCGCGAACGAGCGTGTGGGGAATCGCCATCGGTCATGCCCTTCCAGATCGGGTCACATCCGCGTCGGCCCCCACCGACAACGACAGACGGACAGGTTTTGAAGTTGTCAGCATCTGCAGTACCCAAATCATGTCCAATTCCCGCCGCAATTGTCAAAATTCCGCCAATACTGTCCGCGAATCCGTCACCAGTCCCCCGCATCGAATCCGATCTTTCACGCAGCATGGACAGTCCTGCCACAATTCGCCGGGAATCGGTCCGAAGATACCGCTCCACCCGAACCGGGCGGAGCGGCCTCTCGTTCCCGGCCGACGCCCACTGCCTCCGGCCGGGACCCTTCGGAGCAGCGCGACGGCGGGGTACCGCTGCCGGAGAGGAGGAATGTCAGGCCGAGCGGAGCGAAGCCCTGTCGGAAGAGCCGCGGCGACGGACGATGAAACCGGCCCGGCGCGAACCGCGGGCCCAGGGCATGGGCGTGTCGCAGGATTTCGCGGTCTTGATCACCGACTTGATGAAACGGGTTCCGGTCTTCATGGTTTGATGCTCCTGCCAGTCTTGGTCGATCCGGTTGTCGGGCCGGCGGTTGCCGGGCCGGGGCGCATGCCCGCTTTGCTGCCCGCGTCTTGCCGGATCTCAGACTCGCCGGACATTGCGGCAGAGTTTGGGCCGGTTGGGGGAAATTCCGGGCCAAGCGCCCCGAACCGGACGATTTGTCGGACGCGATTGCGGCACGAACCCGGCCGGCTCAGAGGCGGATGGCCGACAGCAGCCGCCCGTAATCGGCCTCGCCCCGGTGCACGCTTCGGCGGTATGAAAAGAACCGCTCGGGATCGGAATAGGTGCAATGGCCGGTCCATTCCGCCCGCCCCACCCCCGCCCGGCGCAGACGGTCGAGCCCGTGGCCGGGCAGGTCGAAATGGTACCGGCCGTCCTTTCCGGGCGCGAAGAAGCGCACGTTCCCCGGATCATCGGCGACGAAGCTGGCCATGAATTCCGGCCCGACCTCGTAGGCCCGCTGCGAGATCGCCGGCCCGATCACGGCCACGATCCTGTCGCGCCGCGCCCCCATCGCCTCCATCGCCTCGACCGTGGCCTCCAGCACGCCATCCAGCGCCCCGCGCCATCCGGCATGGGCGGCGCCGATCACCCCGGCGGCATGATCGGCAAACAGCACCGGCTGGCAATCGGCGGTGAGGATCGTCAGCGCCAGCCCCGGCGTCGCGGTCACCATCGCATCGGCCTGCGGGCGGCCCTCCATCGGGCCGGTGACCTCGATCACCCGGGCGGAATGCACCTGATGCAGGGCGACCAGGTCTTCCGGCGCCACCTCCAGCGCCTCGGCCACCCGCCGGCGGTTGAGCGCGACCGCCTCCGCCTGATCGGAAGAGCCCGGTCCGCAGTTCAACCCCTCGAAGATGCCCGACGAGGCTCCGCCCCGACGGGTGAAGAACCCGTGTCGCAACGGGGCAAGCCGATCCGAGGTGAGGATTTCCAGCGTCATGGGTCCAGTCCGGGCGGTGGGGCGGCACCCGGCGGATGAAGGCCGAGCACCTTGAACAGGTTTCCCATTTCGTCGGGGTGCGTCAACCTGCGATATGCGGCAAGATGGGCCTCCAGCCTGTCCCCGTCCAGCGCGCGGGCCAGCGCCTGCGCCCTTGCGGCAATCCCCAGCCGTTCGAGGAAAACCCCCTGCGGGGTCAGGCTGCCATGGGCGCATCCCGCCTCTGCCGCCGCCCGGGCCAGCGCCTCGAAATCCACATGCGCGGTCAGATCGGCCCGGCCGGGATCCTCCAGCGGGTCGGCGAACCGGTGCCCCTTCAGCGCCTGAAACGTATCCCCCAGCGACCGCCAGCCGCCGTAATCGACGATCAGCGCCGCACCGCCATGACGGGCGATTCGCGTGGCCAGCTGGGCCATCACCGGTCCGGCGCCGGGGCAGATCTCGACCACGTCTCCTTCGCGGGTGTTGGCCAGGCGATGGGCCAGTGCCGGCACCGCCGCCGGGGGTGCCAGCCCGAAGGCCAGCGCTTCGCCGCGCAGCCCCACGAGCCGCTCGGACCAGCCCGCGCCCGAGCGGACGAACTGCCGGATCGGCAGGGCGTCGAAGAATTCATTGGCGACCAGGAAAAGCGGCCCCTCGGGCAGTCGGGAGACAACATCGAACCATTGCGGATCATGGCCGCCAAGCCTGCGCGCCTGCTCTGCCCGCAGCGCCGGCGAGGCCTCGACCAGCGCGATCCGGGCGGCATCGAGGAAACCGGGCACGGCCCGCGCGGCGCGCAGAAGATCGGCCATGAGCGTTCCCCGTCCGGGGCCCAGCTCGGCCAGGGTGAAGGGGGCCGGGCGGCCCTGATCCAGCCAGCACTGCGCCAGCGCCAGGCCGATCAGCTCTCCGAACATCTGGCTGATTTCCGGGGAGGTGGTGAAATCGCCCGCAGCCCCCAGAGGGTCGCGGGAGACGTAATAGCCATGCACCGGGTGCAGAAGGCACTCGGCCATGTAGTCGGCCAGGCTGAGGGGACCGCCCGCGCGGATCCGGGCGACCAGCTCGTCGCGCAGGCTCATGCAGCTTTGGGTTGACGGCGCGCGCGCAGGATGAACCACAGCCCGACCGCGATCATCGGCAGCGACAGCGCCTGCCCCATGGTCAGGCCATAGCCGTTGATCTGGAAGGCAAGCCCCAGCGGGTTGCCGGGAGAAATGAACTGCGCGTCCGGCTGGCGGACGAACTCGACCAGGAAACGGGCGATGCCATAACCGGCAAGGAAGACGCCGAGAACAAGGCCCGGCCGCTTCAGCGCGCCGCGGCGATAGACCAGCCACAGCAGCACCGCCCCCAGCACGATCCCCTCGAGCGCCGCCTCGTAGAGTTGCGAGGGATGGCGCGCGCACAGCCCCTCGACCCCGGGGCAGAACTGGGCCGCTTGCCCCGGAAAGATCACCCCCCAAGGCAGATCGGTGGGGCGCCCCCAAAGCTCGGCATTGATGAAATTGGCGATGCGGACCAGGAACAGGCCCGGCGCAACCGTGTGGGCGATCATGTCGGCGGCGGCAAGCCGGGGAATCCCGTGCCGCCCGGTATAGATCCAGGCGGCGATCACCACCCCGAGGAACCCGCCATGGAACGACATGCCGCCCCGCCAGACCATGAGAATCTCGGCCGGGTTGGCCAGGTAATAGCCCGGCTGGTAGAACAGCACGAAGCCAAGCCGCCCGCCGGCGATCACGCCGATGATGATCCAGGTCAGAAGATCCTCGATCTGCCGCTCCGTCATCGGCGGTGCGCCGCCCGGCCACAGATCGGTCCGGCGAACCGCACGCACGGCAAGGCGCCACGCGATGAGAAGGCCGAAGATGTAGCCCAGCGCGTACCAGCGCAGGGCGAACTCCATCCCGAAAATCGTGATCGAGAAGAGTTCGGGCGAGATATCGGGGAAACGGATGGCTGCCTGCATGCGGGCACAGATGGCGTCGCAAGCCCGACAAGTCAACCTTGCCGTTGCCCGCCGCTTGGCGCATACAGAGGGCAAGCGCCAGACGGAGACCCGGCCATGCAGACCCGCAACAGGATTCTGGACGACATTTCGCAACTGATGACCAACGCGATGGGCGTGGCCCAGGGCGCGCGGGAAGAGGCGGAAACCGCCATGAAGTCGATGATCGACCGCTGGCTGGCCGATCGCGACTTCGTGACCCGCGAAGAATTCGACGCGGTGCGCGAAATGGCCCGCAAGGCACGCGAGGAAAACGCAGCCCTCGAAGCCCGCATCGCCGCGCTCGAAGAAAGACTCGGAAAGAACTGACCCGCCCCCGCGGGGGCCCTGCGCGCCCCGCCCGGTTCTTTTTCTGGCTGAAAATATCCCCGCCGGAGGCATCGCGCGGCACGCGCGATTCCCGGACCCGCAAGAACAAGGGATCAGGCGCGCGGGTGGGCGCGCTCGTAGACCTCCATCAGGCGGGCGCTGTCCACCGCCGTATAGGCCTGCGTGGTGGACAGAGAGGCATGACCCAGTAGCTCCTGGATCGCGCGCAGATCTCCGCCCGCGGACAGAAGATGCGTGGCAAAGCTGTGGCGCAACGCATGCGGCGTGGCGCTTGCCGGCAGGCCCAGCTGCATGCGCGCCTGCGCCATGACCTTCTGGATCGCCCGCGGCGACAGAGCCCCGCCGCGCACGCCGCGAAACAGCGGCGCCTGCGCCTCGCACGGCCAGGGGCACAGGCGCAGGTAATCGGCCACCGCATCACGGGCCGCATCGATCACCGGCACGATGCGCTCCTTGCCGCCCTTGCCCGTGATCCTCAGGACCCGCGGCAGGGGCGCATCCGCCCCCTTCAACGACAGCGCCTCGGATATCCGCAAACCGCAGCCGTAAAGCAGCGTGACCACCGCCACGTCGCGTGCCGCCACCCAGGGCGTCGCCGACTGCACCTCCACCCTGTCGATCACCGCCCTTGCCGCATCCTCGGCCAGCGGACGGGGAAGTTTCCTGCGAAACTTCGGCGCCCGCGTGGACAGGACCGCGGTGGGTTCGAACCCTTCGCGTTCGGCCAGCCAGCGATAGAAGGACTTGACCGCCGAAAGCTTGCGCGCCAGCGAACGCGCGCCGATCCCGCGCCCGCGCATGTGGGCCATCCACGCCCGCATGTCGCCAACCCCGATCCGCTCAAGTGCCGCCAGCCCCTGCGGCGCCCCCTTGTGCACGGCCATGAAGGCCAGGAACTCCGCCACGTCCCCGCGATAGGCCGTCACCGTGTTGGCCGAGGCCCCCGCCAGCGCCTGCTGCCCCTCGAGCCACAGCCGCAACGCATCGCCGGCCTGTGGCGAGATCGCGCTCATCCCAGCCAGCGGCGCATCGCGCGTTCGAACACGCCGCCGAAGAAGGCCAGCAGGTCCGAGCCGTGCTGGGGCGTGAACTGGTGCGGATCCTCCGCCCCCAGCGCCAGCATCCCCGGCAGACGCCCCGGCCCGAGATCCAGCCGCAGGCAGGCCTCGGAGCGGATCCAGTCCGCGGCCTCGCCATAGACGCGCGGCGACCCGTCATGAATCTGGCGTAGGGTGACCGCGCGCGCATGCCCGCCACGCCCGCGCGTGAGGTAGTCGTCGCAAAAGCCCGGCTCGGCCACGGTCAGGATGCCGTCAAGCCGGGAAATCGCCCCGTCCGCCGCCTCCTGCGCCGATTCCAGCACCAGGCGCACCGCATCGACCCGCAGAATGTCGGCGACCTCGCCACCCAGATCGCGCAGGAAGACCTCGAAATCCGACGCCTCCAGCAGACGCAGAACCGCGCGGTGGATCTGGTTGGTGCCGGCCAGATTCTCGTAGGCTGCCGCGATCACGCTGCGATGGGTGTCCTCCAGCCGGTCCAGCCGGGATTCGAGCCGCTCCATCGCGATGCCGCGCAGATCGACGATATTGCCGCCCATCGCCTTCTCGTTCGCGGCGATCAGCGCGTGCATCACGTCCTTGTCATCCAGCACCGCATCGGGGCGGGAAATGATCGTGCGGCGAATGGTTTCGTCCAGTTTCGGGCTGCTGCTCATCTCTGCCTCGGTTCGTTTTGCGCGGGGTTATAGCACGCATTTTCGCCGCAGCGGTCAAGAAATCGCCCCGAGGACGAGAATTTTGTGCCGCCGGCCCGGCGGCACCCGGCTTGCCGCCCGGCCCGGAGGGGCGATTTCAGAGGATCTTCTGCCCGGTCTTCGCCCAGTCCGCCATGAAGGCGGCCAGCCCCTTGTCGGTCAGCGGATGGGCGGCCATGGCCTTGATGACGGCGGGCGGAGCGGTGACCACGTCGGCGCCGATCCGCGCGCTTTCGGCGATGTGGTTCACCGAGCGGATTGAGGCCGCCAGGATCTGCGTGTCAAAGCCGTAATTGTCGTAAACCGCGCGGATATCGGCAATCAGCTCCATCCCGTCGAGGTTGATGTCATCGAGCCGCCCGATGAAGGGGGACACGAAGGTCGCGCCCGCCTTGGCCGCCAAAATCGCCTGGTTGACGGAAAAGCACAGCGTGACATTGACCATCCGGCCTTCGCCGGTCAGCACCTTGCAGGCGCGCAGCCCGTCCCATGTGAGCGGCACCTTGACGGCGATGTTGGGCGCGATTTCGGCCAGCTTGCGGCCCTCGGCGATCATCGCCTGCGCGTCCGTCGCCACCACCTCGGCGGAAACGGGGCCGTCGATCAGCGCGCAGATCTCGCGCGTCACCTCCAGGATGTCGCGGCCCGATTTCAGGATCAGCGACGGGTTGGTGGTCACGCCATCGACCATGCCGAGTTCGTTCAGCTCGGCAATGGCGTCGATTTCGGCGGTATCGACAAAGAGTTTCATCTGCACGCATCCTTTGATGGGTTGGCCTTGCTCGGCCTTGGCATTACCCCATGAGGGCAGCGGCGGAAACCCCCACCGCCACCCGGGCGGTTGCGGGACGGTGGCGAAACCGTGGGGAACGGTCGGGGTCGGGCCCGGACCGCCAGACGGATCGCGGAACATGGCTCAGGTGACGACAGACCCGGATTTCTTCGACGAAGGCGCGCTGGTGGCGGTGCTGACCACGCAGCCGCTGGACCGCATGCTGGACTATCGCGCGCCCGAAGGAGGCTGCGCCCTGGGTGCTTTCGTCGAGGTGCCGCTGGGCCCGCGCAAGGTGATCGGCGTGGTCTGGGGGCCGGGCAAGGGGGATTTCGACCTCTCGCGGGTGCGCCGGATCATCCGGGTTCTGGACGCCGCGCCGATGCGCGAGGAACTGCGCCGCTTTCTTGAACGGGCCGGAGACTATACGCTGACGCCCCTGCCGCTGATGCTGCGGCTGGCCACGCGCGCGCCGGGGCTGGGCGACCCGCCGTCGATGCGCAAGGTCTACCGCCGCGGCCCGCACCGCCCCGGGCGGATGACCGATGCCCGGCGCCGGGTGCTGGAGGTGCTGGACGAATTCGGCGGCCTTTCCTTCACCCTGGGCGAACTGGCCCGGCAGGCGGGCGTGACGCCCTCGGTCATCAAGGGGCTGGTGGCCCAGGGCGCGCTGCAGGAGGAAGCCGCCCCGCGCGACCAGCCCTTTCCCGCGCTCGACCCGTCCCGCCCCGGCAAGGCGCTGACCGAAGATCAGGAGGCAGCGGCCCGGCGCCTGCGCGAAGGGGTGCGCTCGGGGCGCTATGGCACCACGCTGCTGTGGGGGGTGACCGGATCGGGCAAGACCGAGGTCTATCTCGAGGCGGTGGCCGAATGTCTCGCCCGAGGGCGGCAGGCGCTGGTGCTGATGCCCGAGATCGCGCTGACCGGCGCGTTCCTGGCCCGGGTCGAGGAACGCTTCGGCGCCCGGGCGGCCGAATGGCATTCGGGCGCCACCATGACCGAACGCCGCCGCATCTGGCGCATGGCCGGGCTGGGCAAGGCGCCGCTGGTGGTCGGCGCCCGCTCGGCCCTGTTCCTGCCGTTCCGCGAGCTGGGCCTGATCGTCGTGGACGAGGAACATGACAGTTCGTACAAGCAGGAGGACGGGGTGCTCTACAACGCCCGCGACATGGCGGTGCTGCGGGCCTCGATCTGCGAGGCGCAGGTGGTGCTGGCCTCCGCCACCCCCAGCCTGGAAAGCTGGACCAATGCCGAGGCCGGGAAATACGACCGGCTGGAACTGGGGGCGCGCTTCGGCCCGGCGATCCTGCCCCGGATGCGCGCCATCGACATGCGGGCCGAGAAGATGCCGCCCGGCAGCTGGATTTCCCCGACCCTCAGGCGGGCGGTCGAGGACCGGCTGGGCCGCGGCGAGCAGGCGCTCTTGTTCATCAACCGCCGCGGCTATGCGCCGGTCACGCTGTGCCGGGCCTGCGGCCGGCAGATCGGCTGCGATCATTGCGACGCCCGCATGGTCGAGCACCGCTTTCTGAAACGCCTCATGTGCCACCAGTGCGGGCAGACGCAGCCGATCCCCGAAAGCTGCCCCGCATGCGGGGCCGAGGGACGCCTGGCGCCGGTGGGCCCCGGAATCGAGAGGCTGGCCGAAGAGGCCGCGGCAGCCTTTCCCGAAGCGCGGCTGGCGGTGCTGAGCTCGGACCTGTTTGCCAGCGCGCGGGCGCTCAAGGCCAGGGTCGAGGAGATCGCCCGGGGCGCGGCCGACATCGTGATCGGCACCCAGCTGGTGGCCAAGGGGCACAATTTTCCGCTGCTGACGCTGGTGGGGGTGGTGGATGCCGATCTGGGCCTGCAAGGGTCGGATCTGCGCGCGGCCGAGCGGACCTTTCAGCTGATGCGGCAGGTGGCGGGCCGGGCGCAGATCCGACCCTTGCAGGCCCAGATCGGCATCCACCACCC
>JALTNO010000137.1:0-20474 GCA_027000645.1 Paracoccaceae bacterium
CCTGCGCGTGCGCGAGCAGTCCCTGGCCGAACAGGTCGCCCGGCTTGAAGCCGAGATCGCCGACTTTCGCGAACGGCACGACGTGGCCCTGCCCGGCAGCATCGAGTTCACCCGCAACGAACTGGCTACGCTGAACGAGGCCCTGCTGGCGCTGGCGCGGGAAAGGATCGGCCTGCAGCGCGAGGCTCAGCAGGTCGATGCTAGGGAACGCCCGGCCACCGCCGCGCGAATGAAGGCCGACATCGCCGAACAGATCGCGACCATCGACGCGCAGAGGGACCTCTTGCTGAAACGCAAGGCCGAGTTGCGCAAGTCCATCGAAACGACGCCCGAGATCGAACGTCAGCTTGGCGCCTATGACCGCAAGCTGAGCCAGTTGCAGGAGCAGTTGAACGATGCGACCGATCGCCGTTCGGCGGCCGAGATCGGCTATCGCCTCGAAGAAGCGCGTCAGTCCCAGCGCCTTGTCGTCATCGAACCGGCGCAACTGCCCGATTATCCCGTCTCCGGCGGTCGCCGGAAGATTGCGGTTCTCGGCGGTGCGGCCAGTGTCGCCCTTGCCCTATTCCTCGCTTTCCTGCTGGAGCTTCGCAGGCCGGTGATCCGCTCGGCCGCGCAGATGGAACGCGAACTGGGCTTTCGCCCGGTGGTGACCATTCCGGTGATGGAAACCGGTTCCCGGCGCCGCCGGTACTAGCGAGCAGGCGCACCGGTACAGAGCGGCGAATTCGATCGGGGAAGGTGCGGGTTCGGGCAGGGGGGCTCTGCCCCCCTCGGCCCTGCGGGCCTCACCCCCCGGGATATTTTCGGGCCAGAAAAAGAGCATCCGGAAACGCGAGATGTGGAGGAGGCTGGCCCCTGGGGGTCCGGCCTGTGACGCGGGGTGGCTGTCGGGAGGAGGTGGAGGATGGGACGGAGGTCAGATCAGGCCGGCCGGGTCAGCCAGCAATTCCCGATGCAGGGAAAGCGCGGCCGCTGCCGCCCCCGCCGCGACAAGGCCGAAGAACAGGTCGTGTTTCCAGTCCCAGACGTGATGGCGGCGGGCGATCCGTACCAGCAGCGGATAGACGAGGATCGATGCCGCGCCCATGGCCGCGATGGCGCCGAAGACGCCGAACGTGGCGACCCCGGCCAGCATGAGCGCGACCTTGGCCAAGGCTCTGGCCCCCTGGAAGATCGCGTATGACCGGCTGTCGCCCGCGGCCAGCGCCGCCGGTTCGTAGGTCATGCCGATCACCGCCGGCATGAGTGCGCAGGCCACGAGAGTGACAACATGCCCCGAACCGGCATAGCGGTCGTCATACAGCAGATCGACAAGCGCGGGCCCGGCAAAGGCCATGACGATCAACAGCCCCAGTATCAGTGCGGTCAGCCCGCTGCGCATCTGCCGCTGCCGGCGGAAGTTTTCCGGCGAGTCCTGCGCCGGGCGATCGCGATAGACCGGCATCATCAGCCGCTGGTTGACCGAAAGGGCAAGCTGGTAGGGAAAGCTCGCCAGGAAATAGCCGATATTGTAGAGGCCCAGCGCGTGAAGCGGCAGGAACTTGCCCAGAATGGCCCGGTCGCTCTGGCTGGAGACGAACCAGAAAGCGGTGCTGAAGAATATCCACTTGCCGAAATGGATCAGCTCGTGCGCGGCGCTGGCCTCCCAGCGAAAGCGGTTTCTCGGGCCCGGCAGAAGGGCATGCATCAGCGCCAGCCTGGCGGCCTCCTGCACGAGATTGCCCACAACCAGCGCAATGACCGATCCGGTCTGCCAGGCTAGCAGGACCATCGAGGCGATGCCGATGGTCTGGGCCAGCAGGTTCAGGGCCGTGACCCGTCCGACCAGAAGATGCCGGTTCGCCGTGTCCACCCGTGTCGGCAGGAAGCCCGCGACGATCAGTGCCAGCCCCGATATGGGAAGGTAAAGAGCCAGATCCGGTTCGGCGTAGAATTCGGCAACGGGCCAGGCCAGCGCCGCCGTCAACCCCCACAGGAGGAATCCACGGATGACCCGCAGGGTCCACGCGGTGTTCAGGAACTCCGGATCGTCGCCGCGTGGACTTCGGGTGATGGCCGCGCCAAGGCCCACATCCGAAAGCATCGCCAGCCCCATCATCACCAGGTTGATCAGTGCCATGAGGCCGAAGGCTTCGGGAAACAGAAGTCGCGTGAGGATCAGGTTCGAGGCAAGCCGCAGCCCCTGCCCGGCGCCAAAGCCCAGCATCATCCACGAGGCGCTGCGCAATACCCGCGCCGCCAGCCTGTCGCCGGAAAATGCCGCCGTGATCCGTCTCATCCCGCGTAAACCCGCGCATCGCCCGTCCGGGCATCTGGTGGGGCAGGCTATGGGTCGGAAAGGGCGAGGGTCAATCCGGCGCGAAGCAGGCTGCGGCATTCGTTTCGTGCCTGTGGCTTTGCCGTGCCGGGGCGGGCAGGCCCGCGCTTTTCACACGGGGCGTGCGCGGCTAGTGTGGCTGCGCACGCTTTCATTCTGCCGGTGATCGATTGAAACTCGCCTATGTCCTGAACACCTATCCGCAGCCCTCGCACAGTTTCATCCGGCGCGAGCTGCGTGCGCTGGAACGTGAGGGCGCCGAAGTGGTAAGACTGGCCATGCGCCGCGCGCAGGCCGACCTCCCCGATCCGCAGGACAGGGAGGAGGCGGCGGCAACCGAATACGTGCTCGAGCGCGGCGCCGCCGGGCTGGCGCTGGCGCTTGTGCGGGTAGTGCTCGTTTCGCCGGTCCGGTTCGGGGCGGCGCTGCGGCTGGCGGTCAGGATGGGGCGGGCGTCGCCTCGGGGGGTGGCCCGGCATCTGGTCTACCTGGCTGAAGCCGCCCATGTGGCGCGCCGCTGCGCCCGGGAAGGGGTGCAGCACATGCACGCCCATTTCGGCACCAATTCGGCCTCCGTCGCGCTGTTGGCCAATGCGCTGGGCGGTCCGGGGTTCAGCCTGACGGTGCATGGCCCCGAAGAGTTCGACGCGCCCGCGGCGCTGTCGCTTCCGCTCAAGCTGAGGCGCGCGGCCTTTGCCGTGGGGGTCAGCCAGTTCGGTCGCGCCCAGCTGTGCCGCTGGGCGGATTTCGACGCATGGCCGCGCCTGCATGTGGTCCGTTGCGGGGTCGAGCCTGCCGGTTTCGCCGATCCGGCGCCGTTCCCGGCCGGTACGCTGCGCCTCGTCTCGGTGGGGCGGTTCAGCGAGCAGAAGGGCCAGATGGTGCTGATCGAGGCGCTGTCGCTGTTGCAGGAGGCGGTGGCGGATTTTCACCTTGCCCTGGTGGGTGATGGCGAGATGCGCCCGGAGCTGGAACGGGCCATTGCCGAACGCGGGCTGAGCGATCGGGTGACGCTGACGGGCTGGCTGCCCGAAGCGGGCGTGCGCGCCGAGCTCGACCGTGCCCATGCGCTGGTTCTGCCCAGTTTCGCCGAAGGCCTGCCGGTGGTCATCATGGAGGCGATGGCGGCGGGGCGGCCGGTGATTTCCACCCATGTCGCCGGCATTCCCGAACTGGTCCGGCCGGGCAGCACCGGCTGGCTGGTTCCGGCGGGGGATGCGCGGGCGCTTGCGGATGCGATGACCGAAATGGCCGCCACGCCGGCGGCGCGGTTGTCTGCCATGGGGCAGGCCGGGCGGCAGCTCGTGTTCGAGCGCCACGATGCCGGGGCCGAGGCGGCAAGGCTGGCAACCCTGTTTCGCCGGGCGGTGGCGGCGGGCGGGTAAGCGCTTCAGCGCCCGCGTGCCCATTGCTGCCGCGCCGGGAAGAGCGGCGTTTTAACGGCGGCGGCCACTGCCCCGTAGATGCACAACCCCACCGGGTCGCGCAGGCCGAGCGCGGCGACCTCTTCCGGGCGGAGCCGTCTCTTGTCGTCGTTGACCATGAGTTCGGGAAACCGCGCGGCGATTTCCGCAACTCCCGCATCCTGTCGCCGCCGGACGCGGACCAGCCGGGCAAAGCCCTCGACCATCGGCCATTCATAGGTGGCCGGAACCGTTATCCTTTCGTCCGGGGCGAAATTGAGCCGCGCGAAGGTGTCGTCAGAGATGATGTCCGGCCAGTCGCCCCAGCGCTGCCGACCGGCCTCGTTCACGGCAAAGATGCCGAAACCCGGTGTGCCGGACTGCAGGAAGGGCAGTTGCTGCCAGAACCGGGCATAGGCGCGGGTTACCCGGCTGCGCGCGGGCCTGATGCGCGGGGTGCCGCTGGCGTGGCGCGGGGCGGGCAGGTCCAGCGCCGTGGTCAGCTGTCGCAGCAGCGCGGCCGACACGATCACGTCTGCGTCGAGGTAGATGCGGATTCCGTGTCCCGCCGCCGCATCGCCCGCGTTCAGCGCGCCCAGCTTGCCAGGAGCGGCGATCTCGATCACCTGCAGATGCCAGCCGCGGCCGGCCGCCCGTTCGGCGAATCCGCGCGCGATGTCGGCGGTCTCGTCGCGACAGCCATTGGCCACCACGATCACCCGGCAGCGCCAGCCCTCGGACAGGGGATCGGAGGCCAGCAGCGCCGACAGGCCGGCCCCGAGATAGCCCGCCTCGTCATGGGCGGGCAGGATGATGTTGACCACCCTCTTCACAGGAACGCAACCAGGGCGTCCCAGCGCGGATTTTCGTCGTCCAGGTGCCGCAGGGTGCCCCAGCTTCCCCACTTGTTGGGTTTGTAGACATCGGCATAGGCGTTGAACAGGCGTCCGCCCAGCGCGTGCCAGCCTTCGATCATCTCGGTGTACAGCGCGCCCATTTCGGGGGTGTAGTTGAAGCGGGTGAAAAATGCGGTGAGCTCGTCGTCATCGACGACCGGGCCGATACCGGCCACGTGGCTGCCGCCTTCATACATGATCAGGTCCAGCCCGTAGGTCTTCGCAACATCGGCATGAAGCGGCAGGATCCGTCCCAGAAGGTCGCGCATCGAATTCTTCGTCTCGCCCGAGGATTGCCCGTCGCGGATCTCGGCCGCAGCCTGGGCAAAGGCGGCGTCAAGCCGGTGCCGGTCCAGCCAGGCATCGCGCGCGGCCCCGCTCAGCCCGCGCCGATCGGCTTCGGCCTCGGCCAGGCGGGCGCTTTCGGCGATCCATTCCCGCACCATGGGCGCGTTTTCTTCCCGTCCCAGGCCGTAGCCGAAATAGCCCGTCACCGCATAGGCGTCGAAGTGGACGTGGGGGGGCTGCCGCCGGCCGGTGCCGTCCTCGGCCATCCACAGCGGCGCATCGAGAATGTCGCGTTCCAGCCCGACCCATCCGGTCTGGGTCGAGATCACGTTGACCAGCCGTGCCCGTTCCGCGCCGGGAAAGGCTGCGCTCCAGATCTGTGCGATCTCGGCCGCGCGAACCGCGTAGGCCTGGACCCAGCCGTCGCGACTGCCCCAGCGCGCCTCGGCCTGGCGTCCCGCCCATCGGGCCTGTTCGAACTGCCAGTTCCAGACCTCGTTGGAGAATTCCACATAGGCCTTCTGTTCGCGCCACAGCCGGTCGCGGACCATGGCCGCAAAGCGCCGCACATAGTCGTCATCGGCCAGGTGCGGCATGTTGAACCACGGATCGGCGCCGGTCCGGTTGGCCAGCTCGATCATCACCTCTGCGGGCACGCCCCGGCGGGCATAGGTATAGTCGCCGGGCCGGGGGCGGTCAGCCCATGCCGATTGCGGCGAATCGTTGGTGCGCATCCAGTCCATGAAGCGCAGCACCGCAAAACCCTGAAGCCGGTCGAGCCAGGCGGGATTGAACACGGCGCCGGCCTCGAAGGCGGGTATCTGGTCCTCGCGCACGATGGTGATGTCGCGCACGTGATCGCCGGTGCCGCGCCGGTCGGTGCGCTGGATGCGGATGTCCACCGGGCCGCGGCCGGGCGTGAAGTCGAAGCGCACCTCGCCCTTGCCATAGCGTACCCGGCGCGCGCGCCCGCCCACCTCGACGATGCCGTCGCCGCGGAAGGCCAGCCGGTAGCGCCCGGCCGAGGATACCGCTTCTTCGGGCAGGTCGGTCAGAACCACCGTGCCGATCGAGCTCAGCTCGGGCGGGATCGCCAGCGGCCAGCCGTTTTCGTCCAGATAGCCGGCCTGTTCCAGATCGTCGTGGCTGGCGCCGCCCCAGCGGCCGGGCCTGTGTCCGATCCATGGCCGCGCGGTCTTCATCACGTCGATGAAGGGCTGCTGGACGCTCCAGTCGTTGACGCCGGCAAGGCCTATGGCCAGCGGCCGACCGGCCCGCCCGCCCGCACCGGTGCCCTGTTGCAGGACGGCCTGCGCCCGGGCAGGGGTGCGCAGGGCGCCGACCGCCAGGGCCAGGCCGGCCAGAACCTCGCGCCGGTTCATGGCGATACCCCCGTTTCCGGCATGGACGAGACGACCTCCCACACCGTTTCCTGCATGATCCGTGCGGCCTGGGGCGAAGGTGGGGTGGCCGGTGTGCCATCGGCGCGGGTCAGCCGCCGGGGCAGCCCTGCCGGCGAGCGCTGGTAGAGCACCGCGTAGTGGGTCAGCGCCAGCAGGTAGTTTCCCAGGTCGCCAAGGTGGATCGGATCGGTGCTGCCGTCCGGGCGGCGGGCGAAAAGGGCGGTCCGGTCGGGAAGACCGGCAACGCCGCCCTCGGCCTCGATCCGGCGCGTGAGGCGGGCAAGAACCTGCCCTGCCGGCACCAGGTGGATCGGCACGCCTGCCTTCCGCTGCGCCGGCAGCATGATCCGTCGCAACCAGTAGCGCCCCAGGTCGCGGTCGATCCGTTCGAGCCACCCTTCCGGGTCGTCCAGCTTGTGCCAGGTCTCGAGAAGATAGACCCGCACATCGCTCCGCGCCCGCGCCGCCAGAGCTGCCCAGCGGGCAAGATAGTCGGCGCTTGCGTGATAGCGGATCGCGTCGCGGATCTCGACCATCTCGGTGAAGATCACGGCGTCGTAGTCGCCCGATCCGACGGCCTCGCGCGCCGGGCGGAAACTGGGATGGTCGTTCTCGGCGTCGAAACCGCGGATGGTCAATCCCGGTTCCCAGTGTTCGCGCAGCGACGTGCCCCATCCGAGCTGACTTTCATATCCGTGCCCGGGCCCGGCAAGCTGGGCAAGCATGGCCGGCATGTCGCGCCCGACAAGGCTGTGCCCCAGGTGGTAGACCCGCATCGGCCCCTCGGGCGGTGCCACCGGGGCGGCCGCGGCGGGTCGTGGCAGAAGGGGCAGGGCGCAAAGCAGCGCCACCACAGAGCGTGTCAGCAATCTCCGCAGGGGCATCGATCCTCCTGTTCGCGGTCACCGGGGAGCTTATCCTCTTCCGCCCGGCAGTTCACGCCTGAACCGTCATCGCCGTGACGATCAGCCCGTGGCCGATGGAAAAGCGCCCGCACAGGTATTCGCCGCGCCGAAAGGGAGGCGCGTCGGCGGTGAAGGTGGCTTCGAACTGCCCTGTGTCCAGGTCGAGCGTGATCTCGAACATCTCGAAGCCGAACAGCGCGTGGCTGAGGGGATACTGGCACTTGTAGGCGCATTCCTTGGCGGAAAAGATCAGCCGGGCCATGCGGCCGGCATCCTCTTCGGGCAGGGTGGCCAGCCAGGCGCGCTCGGTAATCGTGCAGACGGTGGGGATCACTTCGGGCCAGAGCGGCTTGTCCTCCTCCACGTCGACGCCGATCGAGCGGACTTCGTCCTTCCGGGCGACCGCCGCGATACAGGCGGTCGAGCAGTGCGAAATGCTGCCGGTCAGGCCGTCGGGCCAGATCGGCGCCCGGTCGTCGCCGGATCGCACCGGGCGCGCGGGTTCCCCCAGTTGCCGCATCGCCCGGTGCGCCGCCGCACGTCCTGCGGCGAACTCGCGCGCCCTCTTGGGCGCAAACCGTGTCAGTCCTTCCGCCTCTTCCGGCAGCGGCCGGTGGCGGGTGCTGCGCGGATCCGTTGCCGCCAGCGCGATGCTGGGCGGCAGCAGCGGCCGCGCCAGCGCCAGTTCCGGGGCTACGGTCCCCGTCTCTCCTGCCCCGGACATCATGCCCGCCCCCGCCGGTTTGCGCGCATGGCCCGCCTGCGGGACATGGTCGCCGCGCGATCCGGTTCCCCGGCGCCGGGCGGCAGGCGGGGCTCTTGCGCCGGTTTCCCGTCGGCCGCGTCCAGATGCGCGGCCAGCCCGCCAAGCGTCGGAAAGCGGAAGATGTCGGTGATCGACAGATCGGGCCGCCCCAGTCGGTCGCGGATTTCCCTGTGTGCCTGCACCGCCAGCAGGGAATGGCCTCCGAGCCTGAAGAAATTGTCTTCGGGGCGGATGCCGACGACACCGAGGATCCGTGACCATATCGCGGCGATTTCGGCCTCGGTTCCGTCGCGCGGGGCCGTGGCGCGGTCGGCGCCCGACCGTGGCGGCGGAGCCGGGTCCGGCAGCGCCTTGCGGTCGATCTTCGCGTTGGGCGTGAGCGGAAACGCCTCCAGCGTGACGATATGCGCCGGGACCATCGCATCGGGCAGTCGCCGGGCCAGGTGGTCGCGCAGCGCGGCCTCATCCAGCGGGGCCGAGGTGGTGACATAGCCCACAAGCCGCCGGTCGCCGGCAATGTCGCGGGCCACGACCACGGCGCCGGTCACGCCGCCAAAGCCGGCAATGGTGGCTTCGATCTCGCCCAGCTCGATCCGCTGGCCGCGGATCTTCACCTGATGATCGGTGCGGCCCAGGAAATCGAGCCTGCCGTCGCTGCGCCAGCGTACCAGATCGCCGGTGCGGTACATGCGCGGGCGGGGCAGGGACAGGCCGGCCTCGTCCGCGAAGGGGTCGGGGCGGAACCGCTCGGCGGTCAGTTCCGGCCGTTGCCAGTAGCCGCGGGCGACGCCTTCGCCGCCGATCCACAGCTCGCCCGGCACCCCCACCGGCACCGGCCGGCCCTCGTCGTCGAGGACATACACGGCCGTGTTGGCAATCGGCGTGCCGATATTCACTACCCCCTCGGGGCGCGCGCCGACGGTTTCGCACGTGGACCAGATCGTCGTCTCGGTGGGGCCGTACATGTTGAGAATGGTCGCCGGGGTGCATTCGTGCAGATCCTCGACCAGGTCTCCGGCAAGCGCCTCACCCCCCAGAAGCAGGTACCGCACCCGGCCGAGCGCCATGCGTGCCTCGTCGTTCGCGGCGATCATCCGGGCCATGGACGGCGTGCATTGCAGATGCGTGACGCCGTGGCGGACGATCTGGGCAGCCAGCGAGAAATCGTCCTCGGCCAGCCGGGTGGGGGCGTTGGCGCGGCGCAGCAGTTCGGCCAGGGGCTCGAGCCCCTCCAGCACCAGTTCCGGCGCGATGCCGTAGTCGATCAGGCAGGCGATTTCATCGACCCCGATCCGCTTGAGCTGTTCGACCCGGGCAAGCCCGTCCTCGACGGTGCCGAACAGGCCCGATTCCTCGAAATACCGCTCGAAGGCGAAATCCAGGATCGCTTCGAGTTCGTCCTCGCCGAGAATGCCGAGGTCCATCTCGAAGGGGTTGTTCACGCCCTTGGGTTTCTTGAAGGCGGGGAAAGTCCATGCGTATTGCTTGATGAGGCCGGCGGCGCTGCGCAGGTAGTCCTTCATCGGCTCGCGCGCGATTTCGGCCGCGTGTTCGCGGCTGTCCGACAGGAAGCTGTGCAGCATCAGGGTGACCTTGAAATCGGCCGGGTCGTGGCCGGCTTCGCGCAGGGCTGCGTGGTAGAGCCGGATCTTGCCCGCAACCTCGTCGATGGACTGGCCCAGAAGGTGGGTCAGCACGTTCGCCCCGATCCGGCCGGCCTCTTTCCAGGTTTCGGGATTGCCGGCGGTGGTGACCCAGATCGGCAGTTCCTCCGATACCGGGCGCGGCTGGGTGACGACCGCGTGCATCGAGCCGTCGGCGCGGGGGAATTCCACCTCTTCCCCGCGCCACAGTCTGCGCAGGATCTCGATGGAGTCATACATCGCCCGCTTGTTGTGCGGGGGGGCGTTTTCCGGGCGCAGGATGAAATCGTCCGGCTGCCAGCCCGAGGCAATGCCCAGCCCCGCCCTGCCCCCGGTGAGGTTGTCGATGATCGCCCATTCCTCGGCGATCCGCGCCGGGTGGTGGAGCGGCGCCACGCAACTGCCCGCGCGCACGCTCAGCCGTGACGTCACCGCCGCGACCGCGGCGCCGGTTACCGCCGGGTTGGGATAGGGGCCGCCAAAGGCGTGAAAGTGCCGCTCGGGCGTCCAGATCGCGTTGAATCCGTGGGCATCGGCGAATTTCGCCCCTTCCAGCAGAAGTTCGTACTTCTTCGGCCCCGGCCCGTCATCATTGCCCCAGTACATCAGGTTGAAATCGATGTGCCGGTCGCTGTGGACAACGGGGCCGTTCGAGACGGCTGCGCGGTTGTCGTCGCCCGCAAGCACCACCTTGAAGCCGCGCGCCAGCGTCCAGAACAGTTCCAGCACCGAGATGTCGAAATTCAGGCTGGTGACCGCCAGCCACACGTCGCCCTCTTCATGGTCGATCCGGTCGTCCATTCCCGCGAAGAAATTGGCCACGTTGCGGTGTTCGACAACAACCCCCTTGGGCGTGCCTGTCGATCCTGAGGTGTAGATCAGATAGGCCGGATCCGCAGCCGTCGCGCCCCCGTCCACATTCGGGGCCGAGGGATCGGCCGCCGGCACGGTCCCGATCTCGAGCACCTGTACCGGAACGTCGGGCAGGGCCGCGCGCAGTTGCGGTGCGGTCACGACCACCGCTGCCGCGCTGTCGGACAGGTAATGGGCGATGCGATCGGCGGGATAGGCCGGGTCGAGCGGCACGTAGGCGCCCCCAGCCTTGAGCACCGCAAGCGCCCCGATCACCAGTTCGGGCGATCTTCGCAGGTAGAGACCCACATGCGTGCCGGGGCCGACGCCAAGCGCGCGCAGGCGCGCCGCCACCGCGTTGGCCCGCGCGTTCAGTTCGGCATAGCTCAGCTCCGTCGCTTCGAACACCAGCGCCGTGGCGTCCGGCATACGGGCGGCGCGGGCTTCGAAGGCGCGGTGAATCGTCACCTCGCGGTCGTGATCCCGCGCGGTGCGGTTCCAGTCGCTCACGATCAGCCGCCGTTCCGAAGCGGGCAGGACGCAGAGTTCTCTCACCGTTTCATGCCCGGCGCCGGTCGCGGCGTTGTGCAGGGCCACTTCCAGCCGCTCGGCCAGAAGCATCGCGGCGCGGTCGTCGATCCATGCCCGATCCGTGTGCAGGACCACCCGACCGGGTGCGACGGATACGGTGGCGGCACTCCCTTCCACCGGCCCGACGCCGTCCAGCGCGATGCCGATGCCCGGCGTTTCGGTGCTGGTGATGGCGGGATCGCGGGCAGGCAGGTCGGCGGCAAAACCCCCAAGGCGCGTGATCGTGACCAGTTCCCTTTCGATCCGTTCGATGGCATCGGCAAGGGTTTCGTCGCCCCGCGCCTGCAAGGGCACCCAGGGGCAGACATGGCCGGGAACCGTTTGCGCCGTGGTGGTCAGCGTTGCGTCGGTCAGGGCGAGATCGGCGACCGCCTCGCCGGTTCCGGTCAGTGCCCATCCCATGACCGCCGCGATCACGCGGGCGTCGTTCATCCCGTCAGGCCGCGGGACTTCGCGCCCCGACCAGCTTCCCGATCGGTCCGGGGCCGCGTGCCGCGCGCCCATCGGAGCCGGCGCGGGCCGGGCCTTGCGCAGGGCGCGGCGCCAGTGGGCCTCGCCGCGGGCGCAGTTGCGCATCGCCGCGTCGAGGCGTTCGGTCATGCGCGGATCGGGCGAGGGCAGGACGTCGCCCACCCGGACCAGGTCGGCGATATCGACCGGATCCCCGCACGTGTCGGAAAAACCGCTCAGCCGCACGCCGCCCGCGGCGGTAGCCACCAGCAGATGGCCGGGCTCCATGTCCACGACCGTGCCCGGCGGTGTCCGCGCGGGCACGTCCGTTTCGACGGCGTGGCGGATCAGGACCACCTGCCCGTCGGCAACGATCCTGGCACGGCCCAGCGGGTTCCAGTAGTCGCCGAAATCGAGCGCGCGCACGAAACCCGCCAGCGACCGCGCATCGCGGCCGAAATTGAGCCAGCCTCCGGCCGAGGGGCGATCGTCGCGTGCATGCCAGCTGCGCAGCGCCGGATCCTGCGGAATGCGCGGCAACCGCCCGCTCTCCAGCCCTTCCAGCACCTCGGCGAAACTGTCGAGTCCCGCCGCGTAGCACCTGGAATTGAGCGAAAAGGCGGTCTCGTCCGGGGCAATGTCGAACATGCGCCGGGCCACGATGTCGCCGCGATCGATTCCGTCCGAGCCATCGCCAATCAGGTGCCATGCGACCCCGTATTCCGTTTCGCCCTGCATCAGGGCCCAGGCCGGCGCGTTCAGCCCGGCATGGCGCGGCAGCGGCCCGTCATGGAAGTTGATCGCGCCTCTGGCGGGCAGGGCCAGGACCTCGTCGGGGATGATGGTCAGGTTGGCGATCGACAGAAGCCAGTCGAATTCGCCGCCCCCGAACCGCCGTGAGACGGCCTCGAGATCGGGCAGGGTTTCGATCCCCTGCCGCTCGGCCCATCGCAGGATTTCCGGATTGTCGGAGACGACCCCGCATATCGGATGGCCCCGTGCGACAAGCGCATCGCCGCAGCCGACCAGGAGTGACTCGCTACCGATGAGAAGACTGGTGAAACTGGTCATTTGCCCTCCTCCGCAAGAGGTTTCGGGAACCGGGGTGAAGAGCGCGGCGAGAACGCCCGCGCCCGTGCGGTCAGGGAATGCCGCAGCAGGTCGGTGACGAAGTACCGCCGGTTCTTGTCAGGTGCCCGCGTCAGCCATTGCCGGATCTTCCAGATCGATCCGCCGGCGGCCGCCGCCGCAGTGGCAAGCGCGGCATAGGCGGCCCCGTGATTCTGAACGAAATAGCGCAGGCGCGAATCCAGCCAGAATTGCGGGGTCCGCTCCCACGAATTCATGCCGGTGGAGACCGAACCGATATGGGTGACGTCGCTTTCGGGGACGTAGTGGGTGCTCCATCCGGCACGGGCCGCGCGCCGGCACAGGTCGGTTTCCTCGAAATAGAGAAAATAGCCTTCGTCGAAGCCGCCCACCGTCACCAGGATTTCGCGGCGCAGCATCATGCTTGCGCCTGCGATCCAGTCCACCTGTATCGACCTGTCGGGCACGCCCAGCGTCACCCGCCAGCGCGACAGCAGGCGCGAGATCGGGCCGGTATGGGCGGTCGCTTCCAGTTCGCCGGCGATCGAGGGAAAGCGAAAGGCCGTCTCGTGCGGCGTGCCGTCGGGGCCGTGGATGCGGCTTCCGGCGATGCCGGCATCGGGACGGGCCATCAGGTAGTCGCGCAGCACCCGGATTGCCCCCGGCGCGGGAAAGGCGTCCGAGTTGAGCAGATAGTAGAAATCGGGGGCGCCGCCGGCGGACAGGCCGGCGGCCATGCCGAAATTCATCCCCGCGCCGAAGCCGCCATTGTGCCCCGCCCGGATCACCCGCAGCCGGTTGTTCCGGGTCCAGCCGTTTTCCTCGGCCGCGGCCGAGAGCCTTTCGAACGACCCGTCCCGGGAATCGTTGTCCACGATCACGATTTCGCCGCGCAGGCCGTCCATCGCGGTCATGGCGGCCGCGGCCGCGTCCAGCGTCATGTCGGGCGTGCGCCAGTTCAGGATCACGGTCAGGACGGAGGGTTCGGTCATGGTCATCACTCCGCCGCCGTCTGGGTCTGCCAGGTTGCATCGTCGCCGGAATCCCGCACCCGCCCGCCATCGGCGCCGCTGCGGGCGAGGCGCGCGCGCAGTTCCTCGGCGAGCACGGTGACGTGAGGCTCCAGCACCATGCTGTCATGATCGCCGGGCACTTCGACGACTTCGACATCCGGGGCCCGGCTGGTCCAGCCGTTGTCGTGGAAGACATATTCCCGCGCCGCGCTGACCCAGCGGCCGCCCGACACCTTCCAGTGCCGGTCCAGCGGCGGGCGGAACAGCGTGACCGGCCCGTTCCAGGGCTTCGCGTCGTAGCGGCCCACCGCTTCGCGGAAGGCCAGTTCGATGCGGCGGTTGTTGAAGCCGTGATCGGCATCCGGTGCCCCGGTTGCACGGGTTCCCTGCCGGCGCTTGTGCAATTCCCACGCGATGCGGTTGCGCAGCCACTCGCCCGCATAGCCCACGCCCTTGCGGCGGAATTCCTGCATCTTGATCAGCGCCTTGTCCCGGCGCGACAGCGCGGGGCGCACCGGCAGCGGGGTATCCAGCATGGCCAGGAGCGCCACCTCGTCGCCGGCCTCGGTCAGCTGTCGGGCCATTTCCCAGGCGGTGATGCCCCCGCCCGAGAACCCGCCCAGAAGCCAGGGGCCGTTCGCCCCGGCCCGGCGCATCTCGGCAATGTAGTCGGCCGCGGCCTCGGGGATGGAGCGATGCGGTTCGTCTTCGCCGATCAGCCCGCGCGCCTGGAGCCCGAACACCGGGCGATCGCGCCCCAGCAGCAGGGCGAGGTGGCGCAGGTTCAGCACGTTGCCGAACATGCCGGCAACAATGAAGATCGGCGCTCTGCCGTCCCCCGGGCCGGGGTGAAGCGCGACAAGGTGGCGGAAATCCTCTGTCCGTGCCGTCCTGGCCGGGCTCTGCGCGCCGTCGTCCCGGCCTTCCTGCCCGGCCCCGCCGGCAGCCGGGCCGATCCGCCGGGCCAGCGCCGCGACGGTTGGGGCCTCGAACAGGACGGAAATCGGGAAATCGACGCCGAAGGCCGCCTTGATCCGGGCAAACAGCCGCACCGCGATCAGCGAATGCCCCCCGAGGTCGAAAAAGCTGTCCTCGACGCCCACCCGCGACAGGCCCAGCAACGATTCGAAACAGCCGGCCAGGGTTTCTTCCACCGCGTTGCGCGGCGCCACGTAGTCGGTGTCGAGTTCGGGGCGCTCGAAGCTCTGTCCGGACTGCGCGGGTTCGGCTTCCGCGCTGTCGGTCAGCGCGATCAGGCCGGGCAGGTCCAGTGGGCTGACGATGAGTTCGGGCAGCGATCTTGCCGCCGCCCGCGACAGGGCCCGGCGCAGGGCTTCGGGACCTTCCTCGGCCCGGATGCCCCGGGCGACGAGGCGATGCAGGCGCTTTTCCTCGGGCGAAAGCGGTACGTCCGGGCGGTGCCCGGTCAGGCCGAGGGTGGCGGCATCCGCATCCGGGCGCGGGGGCGGGGAGAAATCCAGTTCGCCATCCAGTCGCTTCATGCGGAAGCGGCGTATCTCGACCAGGACATTGCCGCCCGTATCGGTCAGGGTCACGTCGAATTCGGCGAACCCGTCGGTGGACCCGCCCGCTTCGCCCAGCCGGACCCAGCTGAAGATCTCGGACTCCAGCGGGCGGAACACCCGTACCTCGCCATAGGACACCGGCACCCACAGGCGCGACGGGTCGTAGGACGGGGCCAGCCCGATCGCCCAGCCGGTGGCAATGTCCATCAGGCCGGGGTGAAGCCGGAATCCGGACTCGCCGCGCAGGGCGGGGGGCAGTTCCAGCCGGGCGAGCCCTTCGCCATCTCCGCGCGCGGTTTCGCGCAGCACGCGCCAGTGCGGGCCGAACCGCAGATGTGCCTCCTGCGGCGAGCGGAGGCCGGATTCGTCGCCGGCCGTCTCGACCTTCGGGCAGCGGGACCGGATCGCGGTCGGATCGATCGGTGCCGGTTGCGCCGCCGCGGCCAGCGGCACGAGGCGGGCCTGCGCGTTCAGCGCGTAGCCGCCCGGCATCTGTCCATGCACGGTGAAGGCCAGCCCCTCGCCTTCGGGCTCCAGCCGCAGCACGGCCTCGCGCGGGGTGCCGTCGGCCACGTCCAGCGGGCGGAAGAAATACAGGTCGCGAATGGCGAAGGCGCCGTCCTCTCCGGTTTCGGCCATTGCCTCGGCGGCAAGTTCGAGAAACCCGGTGCCGGGCATGAGCGCCGCGCCCGCGCCGGTGCGGTGCTGGTCCAGAACCCAGTGTTTCGCGGCATCGAGGCGGGTCACGAAAAAGCGGTTGCCCTGCCGGTCGCGCCCGCCCTCGTCCAGAAGCGGCGCGCCGGCGGGGAGGCGTTCGGGGCTGTCGGTGCCAAGCCGCCGTTTCATGGCCTCGGCGGCCATGCCGGTATCGGCCCACACTCCCCAGTCGATGGCGCAGACCCGCGTCTTTCCCCCCTGCCGCGACCTGGCCCAGGCGTTGAGATATTCGTTGGCGGCCACGTAATCGACCTGTCCGGCCGGCCGGGTGGCGGTGGAGGTAGAGGAAAACAGGATCATCTGCTCCAGCCTGCCGTCGGGGAACAGCTCTTCCAGCACCTTCAGCCCGGTCACCTTGGGCGCGAACACGCGCTGGATCTCGTCGGGCGTGCGCGACAGCAGCGGGCCGTCCTCGATATGCCCGGCGGCGTGGATCACGCCGGTGAGCGGTCCCAGGCGTGCCTCGATCCGGGCCACGGCTTCGCGCATCCGGCCGATATTCGCAACATCCGCCGCCACGTCCATGACCGCACCACCGCTCAGCGATTCCAGCTCCTGCATGGCGCGGATGCGGTGGCAGATCGGGTCGTCGGCCGCGTGCGTCTCCAGGTAGTCCGGCCATGTCTCGCGCGGGGGCAGCGGCGAGCGAGACAGCAGCGCGACCCGGGCCCCGTGCCGCTGCACCAGATCCGCGGCAATCGTCAGCCCGATGCCGCCGAACCCGCCGGTGACGAGCCAGGTACCGCCGTCGCCGAACGGGGCGGAGTCGGCGGCGGGGTCAAGCGGCTCGGGGCGGTGGACCAGTTCGAAGCGCCTCTCGCCGCGCAGGGCGGCGGTGACATTGGCGGGGGCGGCCATCAGCTCTTCCAGAAGCCTCTCGGTCAGCGCGGCGCGTGGCGCGTCTGCGTCGCCGTGCCGGGCAAACAGGCCGCGCGCCGGGCGCCGGGGCAGTTCGATGTCCAGGGAAGAACAGCTCACCCCCGGCACTTCCCGCGGGATCACCCCCACCGGACCCGCGATCATCGCCTTTTCCGGGTGAGGGAGGGATTCGTCGCGGACCTGCGCCGCGCCCGAGGTCACGACCGCCAGGTGCACCGGGCCGGGCAGATCCATCCCGCCCAGAACCTGTCCCAACGCCGTGAGCGTGTGGAACCCGTGTTCGAGGTTGCGGTCGAAGAAGCTGGAGCCGGGACGCCAGCTTTCCCGTTCGGTCACCAGCCAGAAATGCGCGATGCGGTCGGGCAGGCGGCCGGCCGAGGAAAGCTCTCCGAACAGCGCCTCCAGCCCCTCGCGCGCCTGTTCCGGGGCGACGGTGAACAGGTCCTCGGACAGCCGCGCGAAAGCGTCGCCCGCGCGCACCCGGCTGACCCGGTGTCCGGCCTGCACCAGCCGGTCGGCCACGTCGGCGGCAATGCCGGCATCGTCCTCGAAGATCAGCCAGTCATGGGGTTCGGCGTCGAGTTCCCGCTCCACGTCGATGTCGCAATCGGCATGGCGCGGTTTCCATGCGCGCCGCCAGCCCCAGCGGGCGATGTCCTCTTGCCTTTCCGGGATCGCGGCCTTTTGCGGGCTGTCCTGCCCGCCCGGTTCGATGAAATAGCGCCGTGTCTGAAACGCGTATGTCGGCAAGGGAAGGCGGTGGCGTCGGGCCTCGCCCCAGATCTGTGTCCAGTCGGCCTCGACCCCGCAGGCCCACAATCGCCCGATGACGCCAAGGAAGAAGGCATCGTCGGCGATGTCCTCGTCGGGGTGGCGCAGCGTGGCCAGCGCCCGCCCCGGCGCCACGGCAGGGTTCATGCGCGCCAGCGTGCTGAGGGCGTGACCGGGGCCCACTTCGAGGAACACGCGTTCGGGGTTTTCGCCCAGCGTGGCCAGACCGTCCGCGAAACGGACGGTGCGCCGCAGCTGTTCCACCCAGTAGTCGGGGTCGGTCGCCTGTTCGGCCGACAGCTCGGCCCCGGTCCGGTTGGAAATCACCGGAAGCCGCGGAGCCTTCAGGCCGATCCCGTGCAGGAAGGCGCGGTAGTCGTCAAGGATCGGGTCGAGCATCCTTGAATGAGCGGCGATGTCGATGCGGATGCGCTGATGGTCCACCCCGTCCCCGTCCAGCCTCCGCGACAGGCGGTCGAGCGCGTCCTGCGGGCCGGATACGGCGGTCAGTCCCGGCGCGTTCACGCTGGCAATGTCCAGTTCATCCCCGACCAGGGCCTTCACCTCGTCCACCGGCAGCGAGATGCTCAGCATCCCGCCGGCCGGAACCGTGTCGAACAGGCGCCCGCGCAGCACCACGAGGTCGAGGCAGTCCTCGAAGGACATCACCCCGGCAAGGCAGGCGGCAACGTTCTCGCCCATCGAATGTCCGATCATCGCGGCCGGACGCACGCCCCAGCTGATCCACAGCTGCGCCAGCGCGTACTCGACCAGCGCAATCAGCGGCAACTGCAACGAGGGACGGTCGAGCCTTGCTTCTGCCTGCGCTTCCTGCTCCGGCTCGGGCAGCCAGAGTGCACGAAGGTCGAGATCCGCGCGGCTGGCCAGATGATCCAGCCCGCGGTCCATCCATTCGGCGAAGACGGGCTCGGTCTCGTACAGGTCGCGGGCCATGCCGGCATATTGCGCGCCGCCGCCGGGGAACATGAAGACGACCTCGGGCCTTGTTCCGGCAATCTCGTGGGTGAAGACCCGGCGCGGGTCGCCGCTTTCCAGCAGGGCGGCGGCCTCGGCCGCCGTTTCCGCCACCAGAACCCGCCGCTTTTCGAAGGCGCGGCGGCCCTCCTTCAACGTCCAGGCCACATCCGCGAGCGGCAGGTCGGGGTTGGCGCGCAGATGCGTGGCAAGCGCCTTCGCATTGGCGTCGAGCGCGGCCCTGCTCCGCCCCGACAGGCACAGGACGTGAAAGGGAAAGTCCGCCTCTTCCGAGGCGCCGCGCGCGGGTGCCTCTTCGAGGATCACATGCGCATTGGTGCCGCCCACGCCGAGCGAGTTGACCCCGGCGCGGCGCGGCCCGCTGCCGGCGGGCCATTCGGTCAGGCGGTCGGCCACCCGGAACGGGCTGTGCGCGAAGTCGATCGCCGGGTTCGGGGCCTCGAAATTCAGGCTTGGCGGGATCTGGCGGTGATGCAGTGCCAGCGCCGTCTTGATCAGCCCGGCCACCCCGGCCGCCGTGTCCAGATGCCCGATATTGGTCTTGACCGACCCGATGCGGCAGAACCCCATGGCCTGCGTGTCGCCGCGAAAGGCCTGGGTCAGGGCCGATACCTCGATGGGATCGCCGAGGAAGGTGCCCGTGCCGTGGCATTCCACGTACTCCACCGTGTCGGCGCTCACGCCCGCGGCCTCCAGCGCCGCGCGCACCGCCGCGGCCTGCCCGTCGACCGAGGGCGCGAGATAGCCGGCCTTGGCGGCGCCGTCATTGTTGATCGCGCTGCCCTTGATGACGGCCCAGACGTGGTCCCCGTCGGCCAGCGCATCGTCGAACCGCCGCAGCGCCACCACCCCCGCGCCCGAGCCGAACACGGTGCCCTGCGCACGATGGTCGAAGGCGTGGCAATGCCCGTCCGGGCTGAGAATCTCGTTTTCCCTGTAGAGATAGCCCCGCCCCTGCGGCAGCTCGATCGTCGCGCCGCCGGCCAGCGCCATGTCGCATTCGCCGTCGCGCAGGGCCTTGCAGGCGTAGTGAACCGCCACCAGCGAGGTCGAACAGGCGGTCTGGACATTCACTGACGGCCCGTTCAGGTCGAAGATGTGGCTTGCGCGTGTGGCCAGGAAATCCTTGTCGTTGCCGGTATGGCGCAGAAGGAACATGCCGACCTCTTCGACCAGGTCGGGATTCGAGCAGATATTGAAATTGAAATAGCTGCCCATCCCGCATCCGGCGAATACGCCCACGCGCCCGCCAAGAGATTGAGGCGGATGGCCGGCAATTTCCATCGCCTCCCACGCGGTTTCCAGAAACTTCCGGTGCTGGGGGTCGAGGATTGCCGCCTCTTTCGGACCGAAGCCGAAGAATTCCGCATCGAATTCGGCGAATCCCTCCAGCGGAGCCGAGGCCGGGACGTAATCGGGATCGTCGATCAGGTCGGAGTTTTCGCCAGCCGCGATCAGGGCGTCGCGGTCGAGCCGGCGCACCGACTCCACGCCGCGGCGGAGATTGTCCCAGTATTCCGCAAGGCTTCCCGCCCCCGGCACCCTGACCGACATTCCGACAATGGCGATATCGCCGTCGTAGTACTTGTTACCCCCAGGTCCCATGTCTCGGCCAATCGACTCGGTAAACGATTTGTTCAACCCAACGCGATCATTATTGCAGCCCGGCGTCGGTTCCACCTAGAAACAGTAAAGCACAGATCGGGTTCGAATCGCGCAAGGTTTTGTAAATAATTTGAAAATTCTTGAGGCCCGGTTGATTTCACGTTTCCGGTACGTGGTAAAAAATGCCAAATATGCGGCTATTGGTTCCAAATTGAAAACAAACTGTTTTGCCGGGAAGGAAAATCGTTTCTACAGAACCGGCTTTGTTGCATAAATCGGGTGAAGGGTAGACTTCCCCTTTCCCCGGACGGACTTATCCTGCGGGCACGGTGACGGGTATGCCAAGGGCGGTATAACGGTT
>JALTNO010000137.1:20484-21392 GCA_027000645.1 Paracoccaceae bacterium
ACCTCGGTCGCGCCATCAGGCTTTGCCCCATCAGTTTCACACAATGCATCTTGCTCTCGACGCGACTTCGGCGATGGTATCCACTCCACCGTCGCCAGATGGCGCGACCGAGGTATCGTACGGCGTTGACCGCTTCGTTCCGGGCGATGGCCCCCGGGGTCGTGGGCTTCCAGGGTTTGGCATTTTTTCGCGGGGGTATGACGGCGTGGGCATTCCGGGCAGCAATCGCGTCGTGGCATTTGCGCGTGTCATAGGCCCCGTCGGCGGTCACCGATCCGATGTCCTGATCGGCTGGGATCTGGTCGAGCAACGCGGGCAGCATGGTGGCGTCGCCGACATTGCTGGTGGTGACCTCGACAGCCCGAATTTCCAGCGTTTCCTCGTCGATCCCGATATGTATCTTGCGCCAGATACGCCGTTTGGGGCCGCCATGCTTGCGCGCGTTCCACTCGCCTTCGCCTTCGGCCTTGATGCCCGTGCTGTCGATCAGAAGCTTCAGCGGGCCGGCGCCGCCGCGATACGGAAGGCTCACGGTCAGGGTCTTCTGGCGGCGGCTGAGCGTGCTGAAATCCGGCACCGGCCAGTCCAGCCCCACCAGCCGCAGCAAGCTCTCGACGAAGCCCGTGGTCTGCCTCAGTGGCATGCCAAAAAGAACTTTCAGCGTCAGGCAGGCCTGGATCGCAGCATCGCTGAACTTTCGCCGTCGCCCACGCTTGCCCGCTGGCGGCGGCGTCCAGGTCATCTCTGGATCAAGCCAGATCGACAGCGATCCGCGTCGCTTCAACGCCTCATTGTAGGACGACCAGTTCGTGGTCTTGTACTTCGTAGGGGCCCAACTGCTCATGCCTCCCAGCTATCATGCTGGATTCACGCAGTGAATCCCTCGAAGCGTTTTGTGCAACAAAGCC
>JALTNO010000138.1 GCA_027000645.1 Paracoccaceae bacterium
GTTTGGCGTTCCGGCCGACACCCGCCTGCCTGCGAAGGCCTACGCGCCGGAGGTGTCCGAACGGGTCTATCGCGCGCTGTCCCGGCGCGCCGCCGCGGTTGTGAAGGCAGGTGGCAGCGTCGTGGTCGATGCGGTCTTCGACCGGCCCGACCGGCGCCACGGGATCGAGGCCGCCATCCGCGACACCGGGCGCGCACGCCCCCTGGCCATCTGGCTGGAAGCCGATGAAACGGCCCTGCGCGAGCGCGTCCGGCATCGCCGGGGCGGGCCGTCGGACGCCACCGTCGAGGTGCTTGAGCGTCAGCTTGCCCGCGACCCCGGCCCCATCGGCTGGCACCGGCTGCGTTCGGACCGCCCGGTGGCCGAGATCGTGGACGAGATCCTTGCGCTGGTGAAGAAGGACCGGGGGGGCGGTTCCGTCAGGACGGGCCGATCGTGAAGCAGGTGACGTTGCGGGCCTGAAGGCGGCGGCAGGCCAGGTCGGCCTGTTCGCGGGTCATGCCAACGAAATTCGCGTCGAATCCGCGCCGGCTCTGGACCACCTTGCGCAGGGCGCCGTCCAGCGTCGCCATCTCGGCCAGAGCGGTCCTCAGAAGAACTTTCTCGGCCTCGAACCGGGTCCGGTAGCGCCCGACATTGATGCCCCAGAAAAATCCGCCCGAGGTGGACAGGCGGGTGACGATCTCACGCTCGGGGGCCTCGGGCTTGCTGCTGGTCAGGGCCAGTTTCACCTCGCCGGGGCGGGCCTGGGGGCGGATGATGATTTCGCGGCCCGATCCGTCGTCCATGGGGATGCGGGCGGCCACCACCGCCTCTGCCACGCCGGCGCGGATCTTCGCCTTGTCCTCGGCCACCGCCATGGCCACGGCTTCGGCCACCACCACCGGGGCCTCGGGGCGTGCTCGGGGGCGAAGGCTCTCGCGCACGGCTCCTGCTACGACGATGGTCTTGGGGCCGGTCGGGTTCGGCGCGACGCCCGGCCCGCCCTTGTAGTCCGGCAGGGGCGGCTTGCGCAGGGGCGCGCGCGCCGGAGCCCGGCGGAAACCGAGGTCAAGCAGTTCGGCGACCTTGGCATTGCGCGACGCGCTCGACTTGCCGCCGAACACGGTTGCGATGATCCGCTTTTCCCCCCGCTTTGCCGAGGCCACCAGGTTGAAGCCCGCCGCCCGCGTATAGCCGGTCTTGATCCCGTCCGCCCCGCGATAGGAATCCAGAAACTTGCGGTTGGTGTTGTTGACCACCCGGACCCCGGCATTGGTCGAGCGGCGCGAGAACAGGTTGTAGTACTGAGGGTAGTCGTAAAGCAGATGCCGCCCCAGCACGGTCATGTCGCGCGCCGTCGAAAGATGCCCGCGCGCGGTCAGGCCGTTGGCGTTGCGAAAGGTGGTCCGGGTCATGCCCAGCGCCTTCGCCGTGCGGTTCATGCGCCGCGCGAACGCCGCTTCGCTGCCCGAGATCGCCTCGCCGATGGCGGTCGCGGCATCGTTGGCCGATTTGACCGCCGCGGCCCGGATCAGATAGCGAAGGGCGATCTTCTGGCCGGCCTTGAGGCCCAGCCTGGATGGAGGCTCGGACGCCGCATTGCGCGAAATCCGCACCTGGGTATCGAGCGTGATTTCACCGTTACGGATCGCCTCGAAGGCGATGTAGAGCGTCATCATCTTGGTCAGAGAGGCCGGGTTCAGACGCGCATCGGCATTTCGCGAATACAGGACCTGACCGGTGCGCGCATCCATGACCATGGCCGCATATGGCGCGGCGAACACCACAACCGGCGTCAGCACCCATACCCACAAGGCAACCAGCAGGGAAATCCCCGCACGGGTTGCCGGTCCTGCCAATGGAACCTGCACGATCACGCCTCTGTCTGCCTCGTACCGCCGGTTCACCCGGCTGGTGTTGTCGTTTCTGCGGGCGAGCCTAACACAAGGATTTTCCGAAATAAACCCACGCCGGGACATGACGGGCAGCGTTGTCGCCCCGATGAGCCTTGAGCCGCGCCGCCCCGATGGCCCGCGCCACGCGCGCAAGAGGTCATGCCGCGCCCCGCGACGCCCGCCGAACGCACGGCCGGAAAAAGCGGAAGCCGGCCCATGCCGGGGCCGGCTCTCCGATCACTTGCTCTTGAGGATTTCCGTGCGCTTCTTCTTGTATTCTTCCTCGGTCAGCAGGCCCGCCTTGTAGGCGGCATCCAGATCGGCGAGTTCCTGCCCCACCGTCGTGGCCTTGACCGTCGTCTGGGTCTTGCCGCCGAATCCGACACAGGCCGACAGCGAAACCGAAAGCCCGGCCAGAAGCGCCGCGATGACCAGTTTCCTCTTCATTTCTTGTCCCTCCGCGAATTCCCTTCCCCGTTCGGTGCTACGGAGAAGCGGGGCAGCTTGCAAGCATTTCCCGCCTATTCCGCCGCATCCGTGTAGGCATTCATCGGCGGGCACGAGCAGACCAGGTGCCGGTCGCCCCACACATTGTCCACCCGGTTGACCGGAGGCCAGTACTTGTCCACCCGGAAGGCGCCGGGCGGGAAGCAGCCCTGCTCGCGCGAATAGGGGCGGTCCCACTCGCGCACCAGGTCTTCCATCGTATGAGGGGCGTTCTTGAGCGGGTTGTTCCCGGGGTCGATCCGGCCCTCCTCAATGGCGCGGATTTCCTCGCGGATGGCCAGCATGGCGTCGCAGAAGCGGTCCAGCTCGGCCTTGGTTTCGCTTTCGGTGGGCTCGATCATCAGCGTGCCGGCCACCGGCCAGCTCATCGTCGGCGCGTGGAAACCGCAATCCATCAGCCGCTTGGCGATGTCGTCCACGGTGATGCCGGCGCTCTCGGCAAAGGGGCGGGTGTCGATGATGCATTCATGCGCCACCCGTCCGTTCTTGCCGCGATAGAGCACGTCATAGGCGCCCTGCAGGCGGCTGGCGATGTAGTTGGCGCTCAGGATGGCCACGCGGCTGGCCTGGGTCAGCCCCTCGCCGCCCATCATCAGGATATAGGCCCAGCTGACCGGCAGGATCGAGGGCGACCCGTAGGGCGCGGCCGAGACCGGCCCTTCCTGCCCGCCGGTAAAGGGATGCCCCGGCAGGTAGGGGATCAGATGCGCCTTGACCCCGATCGGCCCCATGCCGGGGCCGCCGCCGCCATGGGGGATGGCGAAGGTCTTGTGCAGGTTCAGGTGGCTCACGTCGCCGCCCAGATCGCCGGGCCGGGCCAGCCCCACCATCGCGTTCAGGTTGGCCCCGTCGATATAGACCTGCCCGCCGTGGCGGTGGGTGATCTCGCAGATCTCCTTCACCGTTTCCTCGAACACGCCGTGGGTGCTGGGATAGGTGATCATGCAGGCGGCCAGGTTGTCGGCGTGCTTTTCGGCCTTGGCGCGGAAGTCCTCCACGTCGATATCGCCGTTTTCGGCGGTTTTCACCGGCACCACCTTCATGCCCGCCATCTGGGCGCTGGCGGGGTTGGTTCCGTGGGCGCTCATGGGGATGAGGCAGATGTTGCGGTGCCCCTCGCCGCGGGCGCGGTGATACGCCTCGATGGTCAGCAGCCCGGCATATTCCCCCTGCGCGCCGGAATTGGGCTGCATCGACATGCCGTCATAGCCGGTGATCCGGCACAGCTTGTCGGACAGGTCCGCGATCAGCTCGGCATAGCCCTCGGCCTGCTCGGGGGGCGCGAAGGGATGGATGAGCGAAAACTCGCCCCAGGACAGCGGCATCATTTCGGCCGACGAGTTCAGCTTCATCGTGCACGAACCCAGCGGGATCATCGCCCGGTCCAGCGCCAGGTCGCGGTCGGCCAGCCGGCGCATGTAGCGCACCATTTCGGTTTCGGCCCGGTTCATGTGGAAAACCGGGTGATCGAGATAGCTTGACTGGCGGACAAGCCCCTCGGGCAGGCGGTATTCCGGCGTCAGGTCCTCGTCCTTCAGCACGATCCCGAAGGCGCGCCAGACGGCCTCGATCGTCGCCGGGCGGGTGCGCTCGTCGAGGGAGATGCCCACCTTGGTATCGCCCACGCGGCGCAGGTTGATGCCCTCGCGCACCGCCGCCTGCAGCACGCCGCGCTGCAGCAGGCCCACCTCGACCGTGACGGTGTCGAAGAATTCCTTCGGCTCCACCTCGAAGCCCGCGGCCTCCAGCACGCGGACGAGGCGCACGGTCTTGCGGTGGATGCGCTGGGCGATGGCCTTGAGCCCCTCGGGGCCGTGGAACACGGCGTAGAAGGACGCCATCACCGCCAGCAGCGCCTGCGCGGTGCACACGTTCGAGGTGGCCTTTTCGCGCCGGATATGCTGCTCGCGGGTCTGCAGCGCCAGCCGGTAGGCGCGGTTGCCGTGGGAATCCACGCTCACACCCACAATGCGCCCCGGCATGGCGCGGACATGATCCTTGTGGGCGGCCATGTAGGCGGCGTGCGGCCCCCCGTAACCCACCGGAACGCCGAACCGCTGGGTCGAGCCCACGGCGATGTCGGCGCCCATCGCGCCGGGTTCCTTCAGCAGGCACAGCGCCAGCGGGTCGGCCGCCACGATGCCCACCGCCCTTGCCGCGTGCAGCGCCGCGATGGGGTCGGTGAAGTCGCGCAGATGGCCGTAGGTGCCCGGATACTGGAAAATCGCACCGAACACCTTTTCGGGCTCCAGCTCCTCGGGAGCGCCGACGATCACCTCGATCCCCAGCGGCCGGGCGCGGGTCTTGATCACCGCAATGTTCTGCGGGTGGCAGTTCTCGTCCACGAAGAACGCCTTTGCCTTCGATTTGGAGATGCGCCGGGCCATGGTCATCGCCTCGGCGCAGGCGGTGGCCTCGTCCAGAAGCGAGGCATTGGCAATCTCGAGCCCGGTGAGGTCGCTCACCATGGTCTGGAAGTTCAGAAGCGCCTCGAGCCGGCCCTGGCTGATCTCGGGCTGATAGGGCGTGTAGGCGGTGTACCAGGCGGGATTTTCGAGGATGTTGCGCTGGATCGCCGGCGGCGTCACCGTGCCGTAATAGCCCTGCCCGATCAGCGAAGTCAGAACCTTGTTCTTCGCCGCCACCCGGCGCATGTGATACAGCAGCTCGCGCTCGGACTTCGGCTTGCCGAAATCCAGCGGCTCGGCCTGCCGGATCGAGGCGGGAATGGTCTGGTCGATCAGGTCGTCGAGGCTGTCGGCCCCCACGACCCGCAGCATCTCTTCCATCTCGGCCGGGCTGGGCCCGATATGGCGCCGATTGGCAAAATCATAAGGCAGGTAATCGGTGGGCTTGAACGTCATCCCGGTTCACTCCTGGCACGGGCGACCCCATGCGGGACCGCCTCCCTCTCGCTTCCGGCCCGGCCCGCCTTCGCCGCCCGTCCCGGGCGCGCGCGGCGGGCGGCCCGGTCAGCCGATGAATTCCTTGTAGGCGGCCTCGTCCATGTAGTCGTCAAGGTCGGACATGCTGGCGGGCTTGATCTTGAAGAACCATCCCGCACCCAGCGGATCCTCGTTCACCAGCCCCGGATTGTCGGTCAGCGCCTCGTTGATCTCGACGATCTCCCCGTCCAGGGGGGCGAGGATGTCGGAGGCCGCCTTGACGCTTTCGATCACCACGATCTCGTCGTCCTTGCTCACTTCCGTGCCGGCCTCGGGCAGTTCGACGAACACCACGTCGCCCAGCTGCTCGGCGGCGTGTTCGGTGATGCCGACGACGACGATATCGCCCTCGGGGCGCAGCCATTCATGTTCTTCGGTATATTTCATGGTCCCTCTTCCTCCTGGACTCAGCGTTTGAACCGGGCCGCCACGAAAGGCAGCTTTTCGACCCTCAGCGGGAGGCGTTTCCCGCGCAGCTCTCCGTAAACCGTGGTGCCGGGGGCCGAGAGGTCAACGGGCACATACCCCATCGCCACCGGCCCGCCAACCGTGGGGCCGAAGCCGCCCGAGGTGATGGTGCCGATCGCCTCGCCCCCCTCGGCCGCGGCGAAGATCTCGACGCCCTCGCGCATGGGCGCACGACCTTCCGGGCGCAGGCCCACCCGCCTGCGGGCTGCGCCCCGGGCCATCTGTTCCAGCACCACATCGGCGCCGGGAAAGCCGCCCGCGCGGTCGCCTCCCGTGCGCCGCGCCTTCTGGATCGCCCAGGTCAGGGCCGCCTCGACCGGGGTGGTGGTTTCGTCGATGTCATGGCCGTAAAGGCACAGGCCCGCCTCAAGGCGCAGCGAATCG
>JALTNO010000139.1 GCA_027000645.1 Paracoccaceae bacterium
GGGCGCGGTTTCTCAAGGTGATCTCCAGCGGGCTCTTCAAGGTGCCCGGGATGAAGGACGTCGCCATGGCGATCGGGCTGGACGCCGCCTTCGCCGGTCAGGCCGTGGATCAGCTGCGCAAGACGGCGGACGAGTTCCGCTTCTACGCCGGCAATCTCGGCGACCAGGCGGATATTCTGGCGGGCAACATCTCCCGGCCGCTCATGTCCATGGCTGCCCTGCGCGAGGCGATGAAGGGGACGGGCGAGGAAGGCACTGAGGCACTGAGCCGGACCAGCGATGCCGCTTCCCGGCTGGCCACAAACGTCACCAGGGCCGGCGGCGCCGCGAAGAAGGCCGCAGAGGTGGCGAAGTCGGCCTGGGAGACGGCGACCAGCTCGCTGAGGGATTACGCGACCAAGGCCATGGACCTCGGCAAGGGGCTGGGCGACAGCCTCGTCAGTGCATTCGGGCGGGCGGAGCAGGCGATCGGCGAGTTTGTCCGCACCGGCAAGCTGGACTTCCGGTCCTTCGTTGCCTCGGTTCTGGCGGATTTCGCGAAGCTGTCGGCGCGGCGCTTCATCCTGGGGCCGCTGGCAAGCGCGCTGTCCGGCGCGCTGGGCAATCTCGGCGGCGTGTTTGCGCCGGTGATGCACGAAGGCGGCCTCGTCGGCGCCGGCGCGCCCGCACGGACGGTTCCTGCCCTGGCCTTTGCCGGTGCGCCCCGGATGCATGCAGGTGGGTGGGCCGGCCTGCGACCGGACGAGGTCCCGGCGATACTCCAGCGCGGCGAACGGGTGCTGAGCCGCCGCGAGGTGGCGGCGGGCGTCGGTGCAGCCCCGGTGAACATCACCATCCAGACCCGCGACGCCGAGAGCTTCCGGCAATCCCGCGCCCAGGTTGCCGCCGACATTGCCCACGCGGTTTCGCTGGGCCGAAGGGGGATGTAAGCCATGGCGTTTCACGAGGTGCGGTTTCCGGACGACATCAGCCGGGGTGCCCGCGGTGGCCCCGAGCGGCGCACGCAGATCGTCGAGCTTGCCTCGGGCGACGAGGAGCGCAACGCCAGCTGGGCGAACAGCCGGCGGCGTTACGATGCCGCCTACGGCATCCGGCGGGCCGACGAGCTGGCGGCGGTTGTCGCGTTCTTCGAAGCGCGCAACGGCCGGCTATATGGTTTCCGCTGGAAGGACTGGGCGGACTACAAGTCCTGCCTGCCGTCCGGGACGCCGGCTGCCACCGATCAAGCCATCGGCACAGGCGATGACGCCACGACCGATTTCCAGCTGGTGAAGTCTTACACCTCCGGCAGCCAGAGCTGGACCCGGACGATCACCAAGCCGGTCGACGGGACCGTGCTGGTGGCCATCGACGGTGGCGAGCAGACCACCGGCTGGTCGGTGGACACCACGACCGGCATCGTCACCTTCACCTCCGCCCCGGCCGCTGGTGCGATCATTACAGCAGGGTTCGAGTTCGACGTGCCGGTGCGCTTCGATACCGACACGCTCGACGTGACGCTGGATATCGAGCGCCTCGGCTCCATCACCTCCATTCCCCTGATCGAGGTCCGGCGATGAACAGGCAGATGACTGACCGGGGTCTCATGGCCCTTGCCCGGCACGAAGGGATCGTGCCCGGGCCCTACCGCGATTCCACCGGCACCTGGACCTTCGGCATCGGCCACACGGCTACCGCCGGTCCGCCCGATCCGGCCACGATGCCCCGCGGGATGCCGGACGATCTGGACACGGCAATCCGCGAGGCGTTCCGGCTGTTCCGCTCCGACCTTGCCGCTTACGAGGCCGAGGTCCGGCGCGTGGTGACCGTACCGCTCAGGCCCCACCAGTTCGACGCCCTGGTTTCGTTTCACTACAACACCGGCGCCATCGCGCGGGCCTCACTGACGAAGCACCTCAATGCCGGCAACCCGGCGGCGGCCGCAAAGGCGTTCATGAACTGGCGCCGGCCCGCCTCGGTGATCCCGCGCCGCGAGGCCGAACGCGACCTGTTCCGCGAGGGGCGCTATCCTGTGGGCCTGATCCCGGTCTGGGGTGTGGATGCGCAGGGACGGGTGGAGTTCTCGCGCCCGGTGCGGCGGTTGAGCGAACAGGAGGCGCTGGCACTGATCTACCCGGTCTCACCGCCACCGTTCCCCGCCGAACCCGACACGCCGACCGGCTGGTTCACCCGGTTGGCCGCAATCCTCGCCCGCCTGCTCAAACGGAGCTGACCCCCATGCGCTACATCCGACCGACCTCGATCACATGGTGGGCGGGGCTTCTCGCCATGCTCACAGGTTTAGCATCCATCGCACTGCCGGCAACGGGTCCGCTCGCCGAGCTGGGCCGTCTGATCGCTCTCCTCGCAGGCTCTGGTGACGCCTCGCCCGCCGGGCTGATCTTCCTCGGTCTCGGCCTGATCGGCCTGCGCGACCGGATCGAGCGAGGGTTCCGCGGTGATCGGTGAACTCCTGGCGGGACTGCTGGCGGCGCTGGGCGCCGGTCTCGGTCTGGTTGTCGGCCATTTCTGGGGCCGGCTGCAGGGAAAGCGCGAAGGCAGGAAGGAGGCCGAACGCGATGCACATGAAGAGACGCTGGGCAAGCTGGAAGCGGGGCGCAGGGCGGTCGGCGACGGCCGCGATCTCGATCCTGCTGAGCGGCTGCGCCGCAACGACGGGCGCTGGTGACGCGGGCTGCCTGGCCTATGGCGAAGCCCGCCTTTACCGGCCGCCCGTCGCGACCATCGCCACCGTGCCGCCCGCCTGGGCGCGCTGGATCGCCGATCTCGACGACCGCATGACGGGAACCTGCCGATGAAGACGTTGCCAACCGGCCTGCAGGACCACCTCGACGAGGGCACCACCACGCTTGCCTGGTGCTGGCGCCTGACCCGCGCGGACGGGCAGGTGTTCGGCTTCACCGATCACGATCTGCCGCTGACCTTCGATGGCACCACGTTCGAGCCCGACAGCGGCTTCACGGCGTCCGAGATCCGCACGGGCTCGGACCTGTCGGTGGATGCCCAGGACGCCGAAGGCGTGCTGACCTCCACCACCATCACCGAGACCGACATCCTCGACGGGCGCTGGGACAATGCCGAGGTCGAGATCTGGCGCGTGAACTGGCAGGATGCGTCACAGCGCGTGCTGATGCGCAAGGGCGCCATCGGCCAGGTGCGGCGCGGCCGGGTGCAGTTCGTCGCCGAGATGCGCTCGCGGGCCCATGTCCTGAACCAGACCGTCGGGCGGACGTTCCAGGCGAGTTGCGACGCGAGCCTCGGCGATGCGCGCTGCGGGATCGACCTCGAGGATCCGGCGTGGAAGGGCCCAGGCACCGTCGCGGTGTTGCTGCGCGACCGGGCGTTTTATGTGGCGGGGCTCTCGGGCTTTGCCGCCGGGCTCTTCACCTTCGGCACGCTGACCTGGGACACAGGCGCCAATGCCGGCCGGCGGGTTGAGGTGGAACGCCATGAGGTCGCCTCCACCGGCGAGGCAATCATCACGCTGCTGGAGCCGCCCGGCAGCCCCATCGCTGCGAACGACGCCTTCACCATCCGCGCCGGCTGCGACAAGGCCTTTGCCACCTGCCGCGACCGCTTCGCAAACGGGGTCAACTTCCGGGGCTTCCCCCACATCCCCGGTCAGGACACCGTGATCCGCTACGCCGCCAAGGGCGAGGACAACGCGGGGGCCGTGCTGTGACCGGTGGGAACGCCCACAGCGGTGGGAGCGCCCACGGCGACAGGGCCGCCCGGATCATGCCCGCCCGCATCGTGAAGGCGGCCCGCTCCTGGCTTGGCACGCCCTATCACGACCAGGCCTCGGTGAAGGGCGTGGGCTGCGACTGCCTCGGCCTGATCCGGGGCGTGTGGCGGGAGGTGGTGGGGCCGGAACCGATGCCGGTGCCGCCCTATTCCCGCGACTGGGGCGAGGCGGGGCCGCGCGAGGTGCTGGCAGAAGCCGCGCGGGCAGCGATGGTGGAGATCGACGTTTCCGACGCTCGCACCGGCGACGTGATCCTGTTCCGGATGCGCGCCGATGCCATCGCCAAGCACGCCGGCATCCTGACTCCCGGCAGCCGGGGTGCGCGCTCGCACCGCAGTGGGCGTCCCCACCGCTTCATTCACGCCTATGAGCGCACGGGCGTCATCGAGGAAGTGCTGACCGAGCCGTGGCACCGGCGCATCGCCTTCGCCTTCCGTTTTCCCGTTCCCGACACTCATACGACCTGACCCATGGCCTCGATCCTGCTCGCTTCCGCCGGCTCCGCACTGGGCGCCTCGATCGGCGGGTCGATCCTTGGCGTCTCGGCCGCCACCATCGGCGGCGCGGTCGGTTCGTTTGCGGGAACGCTCGTTGACAGCTGGATCGTGTCGCAACTCACGCCCGGCCAGCGGATCGAGGGGGCGCGGCTGGAGAACCTGGCGGTCACCACCTCCACTGAGGGCGCGGTGATCCCCCGCATCTGGGGCCGGATGCGGCTCGGCGGCAACATCATCTGGGCCACGGATTTCACCGAGCACGTCAGCACGACGACCTCGGGCGACGGCAAGGGCGGTGGTCAGAAGGTCACGACGACGACCTACACCTACACGGCGTCATTCGCCGTGGCGCTCTGCGAGGGGCCAATCTCCGGCATCGGGCGGGTCTGGGCGGACGGCAAGCCGCTCGACATGACCGGCATCACCTGGCGGCTCTACAAGGGCGACGAAGCCCAAACGCCCGATCCCTTCATCGAGGCCAGGATGGGTGCGGGCAATGAGCCTGCCTATCGCGGCACGGCCTATGTGGTGTTCGAAGAGCTTGACCTCACCCCCTTCGGCAACCGCCTTCCGCAGCTCTCCTTCGAGGTCTTCCGGCCGCTGGTGGAGGCCGACACCGCCGAGGGGATGGTGCGGTCGGTGACGATGATCCCCGGCTCGGGCGAGTTCGTCTACGCCACCGAGCCGATCACCCGGGGTTCTGGCGGCTCGACGGCCTCGGAGAACGTCAACAACCAGACCGGCAGGCCGGACCTCCTGGCCGCCCTCGACAACCTGCAGGCGGCGGCCCCGAACATCGATAACGTCTCCCTGGTGGTCAGCTGGTTCGGCCTCGACCTGCGGGCCGGCAACTGCCAGATCAGTCCCGGCGTCGAGACGGTGACCAAGACCACCACGCCAAAGACCTGGTCCGTGAACGGCGTGGATCGCGCCAGCGCGCATCTCATCAGCACCGATGCGCAGGGCCGGGTCAACTACGGCGGAACCCCCGCCGACTTTTCGGTGGTGCAGGCAATCCGGGAGATGAAAGCGCGCGGTCTGCGCGTGACCTTCTACCCCTTTCTGCTGATGGACATTCCTGAGGGCAATTCCTTGCCCAACCCCTATTCCGGCAACGCCGCGACAGTGGGCCAGCCGGCGCACCCCTGGCGCGGGCGCATCACCTGTTCCCCGGCGGCAGGCTTTGCCGGCACGGTGGACAAGACGGCGGATGCGGCCGCGCAGGTTGCGGCCTTCTTCGGCAATGCCCAGATCTCGGACTTCTCGGTCTCGGGCGAGGCCGTCTCCTGGATCGGCGGCGATGATTGGGGCTACCGGCGGATGATCCTGCACTATGCCCATCTCTGCGTCGCCGCCGGTGGGGTGGATGCGTTCCTGATCGGCTCGGAGCTGCGTGGCCTCACCACCATTCGAGACAGCGCCACCGGGTTTCCGGCCGTTACCGCCATGAAGCAACTGGCAGCCGACGTGCGTGCCATTCTCGGGTCTGGCACGAAGATCAGCTACGCCGCCGACTGGAGCGAGTATTTCGGCCACCAGCCGGAGGACGGCTCGGGTGATGCGCTGTTCCACCTCGACCCGCTGTGGTCGGACCCGGCGATCGATTTCATCGGCATCGACAATTACCTGCCCCTGTCGGATTGGCGCGACGGCACCGAGCACTTGGACGCCCAGGCCGGCTGGGCCTCCGTGCGCGACCTCGACTATCTCAAGGCCAATATCGAGGGCGGCGAGGGGTATGACTGGTTTTATGCCAGTGACGCCGATCGGCAGGCACAGGTGCGAACGCAGATCAGCGACGGCTTCTACGGCGAGCCGTGGGTGTTCCGCCCCAAGGACATGCGCAGCTGGTGGCTGAACCCGCACCATGACCGCC
>JALTNO010000140.1 GCA_027000645.1 Paracoccaceae bacterium
CCTGGCATGCCGTCGCCGCCCGCGGTCGCACCGCCCGCGAGGCGTGGCAGGCGCGGATGGACACCCATCCCGACCGCGACGCCTTCGCCGCCTCGCTGGCCGCGCCCGACGCCGCCGCGCTGGGCCGGGCGATCACCGAATACAAGGCACGGCTGTCGGCGGACGCCCCCAAGGTGGCCACCCGCAAGGCCTCCGAGATGGCGCTGGAGGTGGTCAATGCCACCCTGCCCAACACGGTGGGCGGCTCGGCGGATCTGACCGGCTCCAACAACACCCGCACCAAGGGCATGACCGACGTCACCCGCGACGATTTCGGCGGCAACTACATCCGCTACGGCGTGCGCGAACACGCCATGGCGGCGGCGATGAACGGCATCGCCCTGCATGGCGGTTTCGTGCCTTACGGCGGCACCTTCCTGGTCTTTGCCGACTACTGCCGTCCGGCGATCCGGCTGTCGGCGCTGATGAACGTGCCGGTCACCTACGTGATGACCCACGATTCCATCGGCCTGGGCGAAGACGGCCCGACCCATCAGCCGGTCGAGACCATCGCGTCCTTGCGCGCCATGCCGAACCTGACGGTGATCCGCCCCGCCGACGCGGTGGAAACCGCCGAGGCCTGGGAAATCGCCGCTGCCTCGACCGGCACGCCGACGGTGCTGTGCCTGTCGCGGCAGGGGCTGCCGACGGTCCGCACCCAGCATACCGACGTCAACATGGTTGCCCGCGGCGCCTATCTGCTGCGCGATCCGGGAGGCGCGCGCGACGTGACCCTGATCGGCACCGGATCAGAGGTTGAAATCGCCCTCGATGCGGCGCAGGCGCTGACCGGCGAGGGGCTGCGCGTGGCGGTGGTCTCCGCCCCCAGCTTCGAGCTGTTCGCCGCCCAGGACGAGGACTGGCGCCGGCAGGTGCTGGGCACCGCCCCGCGGGTGGGCGTCGAGGCGGCGGTCCGGCAGGGCTGGGATCTGATCCTGCGCCACAAGGACGCCTTCATCGGCATGACCGGTTTCGGCGCCTCCGCCCCGGCGGCGGATCTCTACCGCAATTTCGGCATCACCGCGCAGGCCGTCGCGGAGGCGGCGCGTGCGCTTATCGAACGAGGAACCGACAAATGACCGTGAGAATCGGCATCAACGGCATGGGCCGGATCGGCCGCTGCACCCTGGGCGCCATCGTGGAATCGGGGCGCAACGACATCGAGGTGGTCCGTCTCAACGCCACCGGCCCGATCGAGACCAACGCGCATCTGCTGAAATACGACAGCGTGCATGGCCGCTTTCCCGCCGAGATCCGGGTCGAGGGCGATACCATGGATGTCGGACGCGGGCCGATGAAGGTGTTTTCCACCTACGACCCGACCGAACTGGACTGGGACGGCGTTGACGTGGTGCTCGAATGCTCGGGCAAGTTCAATTCCAAAGAGGCGGCGTCGGTTCACCTCACACGCGGGGCGCGCAAGGTGCTGGTTTCGGCCCCGGCGAAGAATGCGGACCGGACGGTGGTGTTCGGGGTCAACAACGACGCGCTGCAGCCCGACGACCTGATCGTGTCGAACGGCTCCTGCACCACCAACTGCCTGGCGCCGGTGGCCAAGGTGCTGCACCGGGCGGTGGGCATCGAACACGGCATCATGACCACGATCCATTCCTATACCGGCGACCAGCCGACGCTGGACCGGCGCCACAAGGATCTCTACCGCGCCCGCGCCGCGGCGCTCAGCCTGATCCCGACCTCGACCGGCGCGGCCAAGGCGATCGGGCTGGTGCTGCCGGAACTGAACGGCAAGCTGGACGGATCGGCGATCCGCGTGCCCACCCCCAACGTGTCGGCGGTGGACCTGACCTTCCGCGCCGCGAAATCGGTGACCGAGGCCGACATCAACGCCATCATCGAAGAGGCCGCGAATGGCGAGATGCAGGGCATCATGACCTATGAAACCGAACCGAAGGTGTCGGTGGACTACAACCACAACACCCATTCCTCGAACTTCGCCGCCGACCAGACCCGGGTGATGGACGGCCGGCTGGTGCGGATCCTGGCATGGTACGACAACGAATGGGGTTTCTCCTGCCGCATGGCCGACAACGCGGTGCTGATGGGGCGGGGCCGATGACGCTGGCACGCATCACCGAATCCGACGTCCGGGGCCGCCGCCTGCTGGTGCGGGCGGATCTGAACGTGCCCGTCGATGGCGACCACGTGACCGACAGCACCCGGATCGACCGCTTTGCCGCCGGCATGCGCCCGCTTCTGGAGCGCGGCGCGCGGCTGGTGATCCTGACCCATTTCGGCCGCCCCGACCCGGCCGCGCCCGACGCCGAATTCTCGGTCGAACGGCTGGTCGAGCCCCTGGCGAAGGCGCTGGGCCGCCCGGTGCGCTTTGCCCACAGCTGCATCTCGGCCCATGCGGTGGCGGCTTCGGAGATTCTCGAAGACGGCGATGTCCTGCTGTGCGAGAACCTGCGCTTTCACACGGGCGAGGCCGCCAATGACCGCGACTTCGCGGCGGCGCTGGCGCGGCTGGGCGACATCTACGTGAACGACGCCTTTTCCTGCGCGCATCGGGCACATGCCTCGACCCATGCGCTGGCGCGGATGCTGCCGGCCGTGGCGGGCCCGCTGCTGGCCGAGGAACTGGAGGCGCTGTCGGCGGCACTCGACGCCCCGCGCCGGCCCGCGGTGGCGATCGTCGGCGGGGCCAAGGTGTCCTCGAAGATCGCGGTGCTGAAGAACCTGGTGCAGAAGCTGGACGCCATCATCATCGGCGGCGGCATGGCCAACACCTTCCTCTTTGCCCAGGGCGCGCCCATGGGCAGATCCCTGCACGAGCCGGACCAGATCGACACCGTGCACGAGATCCGCCGCCTTGCCGAAGAGGCGGGATGCCGGCTGCACCTGCCGCAGGACGTGGTGGTGGCGCGCGAGTTGAAGACCGGCGCGCGCAAGCAGGTGGTGGCGGCGCATGACTGCCCCGCGGACGCGATGATCCTGGATGCCGGGCCAAGGGCGCTGGCCGATTTCGACATCGTCCTGTCGGGGGCCGAAACCATCCTGTGGAACGGCCCGCTGGGCGCCTTCGAGGTGCCGCCCTTCGACCAGTCCACGATCCTGCTGGCACGCGCGGCCGCCGACCTGACCCGGCAGGGGCTGGCCGTGACGGTGGCCGGCGGAGGTGATACGGTCGCCGCGTTGAACCTTGCCGGCGTTGCCGGGGACTTCACCTATGTCTCGACCGCCGGTGGAGCGTTCCTGGAATGGCTGGAGGGCAAGACGCTTCCCGCAATCGCGGCCCTGGAGGGGCCGGCCAAAGCTGCCTGAAGAAGGAAATCCGAAGATGGCTCTCATCACGCTTCGTCAACTTCTCGATCACGCCGCCGAACATGGCTATGGCGTGCCCGCCTTCAACATCAACAACATGGAACAGGGGCTGGCGATCATGCGCGCGGCGGATGCCTGCGACGCGCCGGTGATCATGCAGGCCAGCCGCGGGGCGCGCACTTACGCCGGCGACATCATGCTGCGCCACATGGTGCAGGCGCTGGCGGAGATGTATCCCCACATCCCCGTCTGCCTCCATCAGGACCATGGCAACAACGAACAGACCTGCCTGTCGGCGATCCGCCACGGCTTCACCAGCGTGATGATGGACGGCAGCCTCGAGGCCGACATGAAGACGCCCGCCTCCTACGAGTACAACGTGGACATCACCGAACGCGTCGCCCGCATGGCCCACTGGGTCGGCGCGAGCGTGGAGGGCGAGCTGGGCGTGCTGGGCAGCCTGGAAACCGGCGAGGCCGCGAAAGAGGACGGCTCGGGCGCCGAGGGCAAGCTGAGCAAGGAGGATCTTCTGACCGATCCCGATCAGGCCGCCGATTTCGTCGCCAGGACCAAGGTGGACGCGCTGGCGATCGCCTGCGGCACCAGCCACGGCGCCTACAAGTTCTCGCGCAAGCCCACCGGCGACATCCTTGCCATCAGCCAGATCGAGAAGATCCACGCCCGCATCCCCGGCGTGCATCTGGTGATGCACGGATCGTCGAGCGTGCCGCAATATCTGCAGGATCTGATCAACGAATACGGCGGCGACATGCCCCAGACCTACGGCGTGCCGGTGGAAGAGATCGAACGCGGCATCAAGTCGGGCGTGCGCAAGGTCAATATCGACACCGACTGCCGCATGGCCATGACCGGCCAGTTCCGCAAGGTGGCGCAGGAAAATCCGTCGCAGTTCGACCCGCGCAAGTTCCTGATCCCGGCGATGGACGAGATGGAGAAGCTCTGCCGCGACCGTTTCGAGCGCTTCGGCACCGCCGGCAACGCCTCGAAGATCACCGTCATCGACATGGACGAAATGGCGAAACGCTACGCCTCTGGCGCACTCGATCCCGCGGTAAGCCCGGCAGCGGCCGCCTGAAAACGCTGCCACTGAAACGAGGACCGGCGCGCCTCCCTTCCACAAGACACGCGCCGGCCCCGGAAACGGACACCTGACCCGAAAGGAGACACCAATGGACCAGTCAGACCGTTATGCCAATCTGGCCCTGAATGAAGCCGATCTGATCGCCGGGGGCAAGCATGTTCTTGTCACCTACATCATGAAACCCAAGGAAGGGTTCGGAAACTACCTGCAAACCGCCGCCCATTTCGCGGCCGAAAGCTCGACCGGCACCAATGTCGCGGTCTCCACCACCGACGACTTCACCCGCGGCATCGACGCGCTGGTGTACGAGATCGACGAGGAAAAGGAGATCATGAAGATCGCCTATCCGGTCGAGCTGTTCGACCGCAACGTCATCGACGGGCGGGCGATGATCTGTTCCTTCCTGACCCTGTGCATCGGCAACAACCAGGGCATGGGCGACGTGGAATACGCCAAGATGCACGACTTCTACATCCCGCCCGAGTTCCTGCGCCTGTTCGACGGCCCCTCGACCACGATCCGCGACATGTGGCGGGTGCTGCGCCGCCCCGTGGTCGATGGCGGCTTCATCGTCGGCACCATCATCAAGCCCAAGCTGGGCCTGCGTCCGCAGCCCTTTGCCGATGCCTGCTACGAATTCTGGCTGGGCGGCGACTTCATCAAGAATGACGAACCGCAGGGCAACCAGGTCTTCGCGCCGCTCAAGGAGACCATCCCGCTGGTGGCCGACGCCATGCGCCGGGCACAGGACGAGACCGGCCAGGCCAAGCTGTTCTCGGCCAACATCACCGCCGATGACCACTACGAGATGCTGGCCCGCGCCGAGTTCATCCTCGAAACCTTCGCCGAAAACGCCGATCACGTCGCCTTCCTCGTGGATGGCTATGTCACCGGCCCGGCGGCGATCACCACCGCCCGGCGCGCCTTCCCCAAGCAGTACCTGCACTACCACCGCGCCGGCCACGGCGCCGTGACCTCGCCCCAGAGCAAGCGCGGCTATACCGCCTTCGTGCTGGCCAAGATGGCGCGGATGCAGGGTGCGAGCGGCATCCATGTCGGCACCATGGGCTTCGGCAAGATGGAGGGCGAGGCCGCCGACCGCATGATCGCCCACATGATCACCGAAGACAGCGCCGACGGCCCCTTCTATCATCAGGAGTGGGAAGGCATGAACCCGACCACGCCGATCATCTCGGGCGGCATGAACGCGCTGAGGATGCCGGGCTTCTTCGAGAACCTCGGCCATTCCAACCTGATCCTGACCGCCGGCGGCGGCAGCTTCGGCCATCTCGACGGGGCAGCCGCGGGCGCAACCTCGCTGCGCCAGGCCGAACAGTGCTGGAAGGAGGGCGCCGATCCGATCGAATTCGCCAAGGAACACAAGGAATTCGCCCGCGCCTTCGAAAGCTTCCCGCATGACGCGGACAAGCTTTACCCCGGCTGGCGCGAAGCGCTGCGGATCAATTCCGCCGCCTGATCACCACGACGGGCGCGCGCGGGCCGCGCGCCCCTCTCCCCCCTTTCCCCATCGCGAGGCTGCCCATGACCATCGACCGTTCCATCAAGATCGCGCCGTCGATCCTTTCGGCGGATTTTGCCGATTTCGGGCGCGAGATCCGGGCCATCGAGGCGCAGGGCGCCGACTGGGTGCATGTGGACGTGATGGACG
>JALTNO010000141.1 GCA_027000645.1 Paracoccaceae bacterium
GTTTCAACACCGCGCTATGCCCATTTCGACATCTATGCATGGCAGCCCAAACCCGCCCCGGCCCGCCCGCGCGGCGGTGTCGGACAGGGGGCACGGGCGATCCTCGACGCCCTGCCCCGGCTGCTGGAGGGATAAGGCCCGTGCCCGCCTCCCGCCCACTGCCCGACACCGGCCCCGCCGGGAACAGACGCCGGATCATCCGCGCCCTGGCCGACCTGCGCGCAACACGGGGCGGTTCGCGTGAAAGGCAGCTGCTGTTCGGCGAAGCGGTGACCGTTCACGGCGAAAGCGACGGCTGGGCCTTCGTCCGGGCCTGCCGCGACGGCTATGAGGGCTGGCTGCGCAGCGACCTGCTGGGCCCGGACCGGGTGGCCACCCACCGGGTCGTCGCGCCGGCCACGCATCTCTACGACGCCCCGGACATGAAATCGCCCGACCGCGCGGCACTGTCCTTCGGCAGCCGGGTAACGGTCACGGCCGAACGTGGTGGCTTCTGCGAGACCCCCGAGGGCTTCGTGCCGCGCCCGCATCTTCAGGCGCTGGACAGGCCCCTGTCCGATCCGGTCGAGGCCGCAACCCGGCTTCTGGGCACGCCCTATCTGTGGGGCGGCAACAGCTGCTGGGGCATCGACTGTTCCGGCCTGGTGCAGGCAGCCCTGCTGGCCTGCGGGCGCCCCTGCCCCGGCGACAGTCACCAGCAACAGGCCGCGCTGGGCTCCAGCCTCCCGGAAGGGACCGAGCCGATCCGGGGCGACCTGCTGTTCTGGAAGGGGCATGTGGCAATTGTCGCCGGCCCCGAACTGCTGCTGCATGCCAACGCCTTTCACATGGCCGTCACCTATGAACCGATGCGCAGCGCGCTGGCCAGGATCGCACGCCAGGGCGACGGCCCGATCCTGGCGCACAAGCGGCTGTGACCACCGCCCACGGCGGGGCGGAAAATTGCCGCGCTTGGTGACACTGTCACCGACAGCGCCACGTCACCGCGCCACAAGGGGGCAGTCACCCGAAACCCGAACGGAAAGGACATCTCATGTCGCGCAACGAAGGAACCGTGGACCGCGTGATTCGCGTCATTGTCGGGCTGGTGCTGCTGTCGCTGGTCTTCGTCGGCCCGCAGACACCCTGGGGGTGGATCGGTCTGGTGCCGCTGGTCACCGGCCTGATCGGGACCTGCCCGATCTACAGCGTCCTCGGCATCAGCACCTGCAAGACCCGAAACTGACGCGGGCAGCGGAGGGCGGACATCAGGACCGGGCGGCCCGAAAAGGGCCGGCCCGGGCGCCGGCCTGTCCTCCCCTCGGCAGACCGGGGGCGGCTCAGTCGTGCCGGATCATCGCGCGCAGCCGCGCCCAGCCACCGGGGGACACCACCCAGGACAACCCGTATCCGGTTGCGAACCCGCCCAGATCGGCCACCCAGTCGCGGCTGCCCCCGAAGATCAGCCCGAACAGCAGCTGAATGCCCATCAGAAAGGCAATCAGCGTGAACGCCCGCGTCTGGTTCGCCCCGATCCGTGCCAGCGAGAACTGCAGCAGCCAGGTGAAGGCCCCGATCAATCCGTAAACCGCCGGGAACCCTCCGATCAGCGGCATCGGATCGTTCAGCAGTATCGCATAGGCCAGCGCGCCGCCAATGGCCGAGGCGAAGAACACCGCCAGCATGGCCAGGGCCCCGAAGGATTCGGCCACCATCTTTCCCATCGCCAGAAGGAACACGCCCACGAACAGCGCATGGGTGAACGAGGCATGCACGAAGGGATAGGTGACGAAACGCAGCACATGCTCGGCCGGCCAGCGCCCGTTCTCCCACATCCAGTCGAAGATCTCGCCGGAAAAGGCCCAGGACTGGATCGCCGCCAGCCGCCAGCCCACCGCCTGCGCTCCGCCGACCAGCCCCCTTTCCCCAAGGGAAAATGCCGCCTCGATGCCGACGATGATCACGAAAAGCGCCACCACCGCCAGAGGCAGCGGATTGACCGGGGCATGAACACCCTGCCTGTCGTCCTCGTCATCCATGCCTGTCACCTCCTGGGCCTCCTGCGGCGCACGCGCGCGCCCCGCGCCGGTTGACGATACCGGGCCCCATGGGTAAGCGACACGCGGCCATATTACCAGACGGGAGTTGCCGCCATGAGCGAATCCGGATTCACGCCGCGGGTGTTCTCGGGCATCCAGCCCTCGGGCGGACTGACGCTCGGCAACTACCTGGGCGCGATGAAGCGCTTCGTGGACATGCAGGAAGAAGGCCGCTTCGAAACCATCTACTGCATGGTGGACCTGCACGCGATCACCGTCTGGCAAGACCCGGCGGCGCTGGCCCGCAACACGCGCGAACTTTGCGCGGGCTTCATCGCCGCCGGCATCGACCCGGAACGCTCGATCCTGTTCAACCAGTCCCAGGTGCCCGAACACGCGCAACTGGCCTGGATCTTCAACTGCGTGGCCCGCATGGGCTGGATGCAGCGCATGACCCAGTGGAAGGACAAGGCGGGCAAGAACCGCGAGAACGCCTCGCTGGGGCTGTTCGCCTATCCGGCGCTGATGGCTGCCGACATCCTGATCTATCACGCCACCCACGTCCCCGTGGGCGAGGACCAGAAGCAGCATGTGGAGCTGACCCGCGACATCGCCGCCAAGTTCAACCACGACTACAAGGTGGAGTTCTTCCCGCTCTGCGAACCAGTGATCGAGGGCGCCGCCACCCGGGTGATGAGCCTGCGCGATGGCTCGAAGAAAATGTCCAAGTCGGATCCCTCCGACATGAGCCGCATCAACATGACCGACGACGCCGACACCATTGCGAAGAAGATCCGCAAGGCCCGCACCGACCCGGACCCGCTCCCCTCCGAGATCGACGGCCTGAAGGACCGCCCCGAGGCGCGCAACCTCATCAACATCTACGCCGCCCTCAGCGACACCACCCCCGACAAGGTTCTCGCCGAGGTGGGCGGCAAGCAGTTTTCCGAATTCAAGCCGATGCTGTCGGATCTTGCCGTTGCCAGGCTTGCCCCGATCTCGGCGGAGATGGCCCGGCTGATGGCCGACCCGGCCGAGATCGACCGCATCCTGACCCGCGGCGCCGAACGCGCCCGTGAAATCGCCGCGCCGATCCTGCGCCGCACCTACGACATCGTGGGCATGGTCGGCCCGGCCACCTGAACCCGGCCCCTGCCCGGGCACCGGGCCTCACCCTGCCGGCCCTCCTTCATCTCGCCGGAAATACTCCGGGGGTGAATGGCGTGCCCGCACGCCAGAGGGGGCGGGGGTGAATGGCGTGCCCGCACGCCAGAGGGGGCAGAGCCCCCTCCCCCGCATGTCCCGCAGCCTACCTCACGCGGCCGCGCGGGAAAGAGCCTCCCGCACGATTTCCTCGGCCACTTCCTCGGGGCCGACATCGCGGCTCCTGGCCCGGCTCAGAATGCGCTCCAGCGTCCGGTCCAGCGCCGCCAGCTTCTCGCTCACCCAGGTTTCGCGATTCTCGATGCGCAGGATCTCGGTCGCCACATTGATGATCCCGCCGCCATTGGCCACGAAATCCGGGGCGTAAAGAATTCCGCGTGCATGCAGACGCGCCCCGTCGCCGGCCAGGGCCAGCTGGTTGTTGGCACCGCCCGCCACCACACGAACCCGCAACCGGGGAATGGTGTCGGCGTTCAGGATGCCACCGATCGCGCAGGGGGCGAAGATGTCGGCATCGACCCCGAAAATCTCTGCCGACGCAACTGCTCCGGCACCGAAGGCCTCGCGCGCCCGGGCGACCCGCGCCTCGTCCACATCCGCCACGATCAGCCGCGCTCCGGCCCCATGCAGCAGCCCGCACAGATGCATCCCCACATGGCCCAGCCCCTGAACCGCGACGACGCGACCGCGCAGATCACCGCTGCCCAGCGCGTGCCGCGACGTGGTGCGGATGGCGTTGAAAATGCCGCGCGCGGTCACCGGAGACGGATCGCCGCTGGCAAAAGGCCCGTCGGCCAGCCCGGCCACGTAACGGGTCTCGGCCCCGATCAGCCCCATGTCGGCCGGGGTCATGCCCATGTCCTCGGCGGTCCGGTAGCGTCCGCCCAGCGCCTCCACCACCCGGCCGAAGGCAGCCAGCAGCGCCGGCGACTTGTCGCGCGCCGGATCGCCCATGATCACCGCCTTGCCACCGCCCAGCGGCAGACCGGCCGCGGCGTTCTTGAACGTCATGCCCCGCGACAGGCGCAGCGCATCCTCCAGCGCCTCACCCTCGCCACCATAGACACGCATCCTGACCCCACCGGCCGCGGGGCCAAGCTGCGTCGAATGCAGCGCCACGAATCCCCGCAATCCGCTGTCCGCATCCTCGAAACGGATCACCCGTTCGTGGCCGAGGGCATCGATTTCGTCAATCTTCATCACTCTCCTCCATGGTCGCAACACGAATTTGCCACGCGACGAGGAGTGATTTTCACCAAGCTTGCCTTTCATCGACCGCAATATTAGAGATATTCACCAAAATTCCACATGATTTCAGGGATTATCGCCATGGATGCAATCGACCGCAGAATCGTCGCCGCGCTCCAGCGCGACGGGCGCATGAAGATCACCGAGCTGGCGCAGGCGGTCGGGCTGTCCCCCACCCCCTGCGCCCGCCGGCTGGAACGGCTGGAACGGGATGGGGTCATCACCGGCTATGCGGCCATCGTCGATGCCGCCAGGCTGGGGCTGCCGGTGACGATCTTCGTGTCGGTCGAACTCGACCGCCAGGATCGCGACGCCATCGGCGCATTCGAACGCGCCATTCGCGACTGCGCGGAAGTGATGGAATGTCACCTGCTGACCGGATCGCGCGACATCCTGCTTCGGGTGGTGGCCGCGGATCTTGCCGCCTTCGACGCCTTCCTCGAGCATCGCCTGATGCGCATTCCCGGAATCAGCCGGCTGCGCTCCAACTTCGCGCTGCGCACCATGCTGCGGCGCGACGTGCTGCCGATGCCCGACTGACCGCCCCCGCGCGGCCCGCCAGATGCAGAACATGTCTGGACTTCTGACCCATTTCGGTCTTACCCTGCCCCGGTCATCACGGGAGGCGATCACATGGCGACCGGCACCAATATCCGCACCTGGTTCGACGGCCAATGGCACGACGGAGACGTGCCGATCATGCGCGCGGCCGATCACGGCGCCTGGCTGGGGTCGGGCGTGTTCGACGGGGCGCGGTATTTCGACGGGCTTGCCCCGGACCTGGACAAGCATTGCGCGCGGGTCAACCACTCGGCCGAGGCGCTGATGCTGACACCCACCGTCTCGGTCGAAGAGATGGTCGGCATCATCCACGAAGGCCTTGCCGCCTATCCGCGCGATGCGGCCGTCTATATCCGGCCCATGTACTGGGGCATCAACGGCGACCGTTCGGCGATCGTGCCGGACGGAGGCGAAACCGGCTTTGCCATCTGCCTCGAGGAAATTCCCATGGCCCCGGCCGACGCCTCGGTGACCCTGACCCGGACCCGGTTCCGCCGGCCGGTGCTGGAAAACGCGGTGGTCAATGCCAAGGCCGGCTGCCTCTACCCCAACAACGCCCGGATGCTGGTCGAGGCCCGCGCCAAGGGCTTTTCCAACGCACTGGTGGCCGATGCCATGGGCAATGTGGCGGAAACCGCCACCGCCAACATCTTCATGGTGCGCGACGGCGTGGCCTTCACCCCGATCCCCAACGGCACCTTCCTGGCCGGCATCACCCGCGCCCGGCATATCGCCAACATGCGCGCCGACGGCATCGAGGTGGTGGAAAAGGTGCTGACATTCGAGGATTTCGAGGCCGCCGACGAAGTGTTCATGTCCGGCAACATGTCCAAGGTTACCCCGGTCACCGCCTTCGAGGAACGGCGCTACCAGATCGGCCCGATCACCCGCCGGGTGCGCGAACTCTACTGGGACTGGGCCGCCTCCACCCGCTGAGACCACGCAAATGACGCGTTGCCTGACCGCAGGTCCTGGTGCATGATCCCCGCAAAAGGGAACGAATTACCATGCGCAAATTCCTTGTGGTTCTGGACAACAGCACCGAGTGCCTGAACGCCATGCGCTTTGCGGCGATGCGCGCGGCGCATACCGGGGGGGGCGTCACCATCCTGGCCATCATCCCGCCGGAAGAATTCAATCACTGGCTGGGCGTGGGCGAGGTGATGCGCGAAGAGGCGCGCGAGCGGATCCACGCGCATTTCGAGGTGTTCGCCAAGTGGATGCGCGACAAGCAGGGGGTGGACCCCGAGCTGGTGATCCGCGAAGGCGAAGCGGTGCCCGAGATCCTCGGCCAGATCAAGGACGACCCGGAAATCGGCGTGCTGGTTCTGGGCGCAGGCACGGACAAGAGCGGGCCGGGGCCGCTGGTGACCCAGCTCAGCCGTGCCTCGGGGACGCTGCCGGTCCCGATCACGCTGGTGCCCGGGCACCTCAGCAAGGAACGGCTGGAGGCCATCACCTGACCGCCCGCGGGCCACGCCACCGCCCCCCGTAGCGCATGCCGAAAAAGTCGGAAAATTCCGCCACCCGCCCTTGAAGCTATAGTGACTATAGCTCCTATGTTCCGCGCAATCGGATGATTCGCGCGAGGAGAACATGAATGGCGCATGACGGGCACCGGCACGAGGCCGCGGATGGGCATGGGCATGACCACGGGCACGACCAAGGGCATGACCACGGGCATGACCACGGGGCGGGCGGCGCCTGCTGCGGGGGTGGCGACGGCGCCATGTGCGGCGATATCGGTCCTGTCGGCAACGTCGATGCACAGGGGCGCAGCTTTCGCGTCAACGGGCTGGACTGCGCCGAGGAAGTGGCGATCCTGAGCAAGGTTCTGGGCCCCGAGCTGGGCGGCACCGAACATCTGGCCTTCGACGTGATCAACGGCCGAATGACGGTGCTGGATACGGCCAGATCCATCGGCGACGACAAGATCATCAAGCTTGTGGCCTCAACCGGCATGAGCGCCAGACCGTGGGACGCAGGTTCCGCCGAGGCCGACCGCGCGGCGCATCTGCGCCGGCAGGGCCGCTTCACCGCCGTATCGGGCGGGCTCTGGGGGCTGGGCCTTGCCTGGCACATCCAGGAAAACGGCCTGTCCGGGGCGGTGAAGCTGTTTGCCGGCCATGGGCAAACCCCGATGCCCCTGCCCGAGGCGGTTCTTTTCCTGGCCGCGATCATCGCCGGGGTCTGGCTGGTGGCGCCCAAGGCGTGGTCCTCCGCACGCCGCCTGTCGCCGGACATGAACCTTCTGATGATCGTTGCCGTGACCGGCGCCATCTGGCTGGGCGAGTATTTCGAGGCCGCCACCGTGGCCTTCTTCTTCGCGCTGTCGCTGTATCTGGAAAGCTGGAGCGTGGGCCGGGCCCGCAACGCGGTTGCCGCGCTTCTCGACCTGGCGCCGCCGGTGGCGCGGGTGATCCGCGAAGACGGCACCGAAGAGGACGTTCCGGCCGCTTCGGTCACGGTGGGCACCCGTTTCGTGGTGCGCGGCGGTGATCGGATCCCGCTGGACGGCGAGGTGGTCGAGGGCGTGGGCAGCGTCAACCAGGCACCGATCACCGGCGAAAGCGCCGAAGTGCCGAAAGAGCCGGGCGACGAGGTCTATGCCGGCACCATCAACGGGGTAGGCACGCTGGTGATCCGCGCCACGAAACCCGCCTCCGACACGGTTCTGGCGCGCATCATCCGCATGGTCGGCGATGCCCATTCCCGGCGCGCCAATGTCGAACAGTGGGTGGCGAAATTCGCCCGCATCTATACGCCCATCGTGATGATCGCGGCCATCGCGCTGGCGGTGCTGCCGCCGCTTCTGGCCGGCGGGGCGTGGGACTACTGGTTCTACAACGCGCTGGTGCTGCTGGTCATCGCCTGCCCCTGCGCGCTGGTCATCTCGACGCCGGTGTCGATCGTGGCGGCGCTGGCCTCCTCGGCCCGGCACGGGGTACTGATCAAGGGCGGCGCCTATGTCGAGGCCCCGGCGCGGATCACGGCGCTGGCCATGGACAAGACCGGCACCATCACCGAGGGCGAACCCGAGGTCGCCTCTCTCCACCCCCTGGGCGAGAGCTCGGAGGAAGAACTGCTGCGCGTGGCCGCGGCGCTGGAAGCGCGTTCGTCCCACCCGCTGGCACGGGCGATCCTGGCGCGCGCCGAGGTCGGCGGGCTTGAGGTGGCCGCGGCGGACGAAACCGAAATCGTGCCGGGGCGCGGAGTGCAGGGGCGGATCGACGGGCGCTCGGTGTGGTTGGGCTCGGACCGGTTCGCGGCCGAAAGGGGCCTTGCCGAACAGCTGCCCGAGTCGCTGCGCGAACGCATCGAAGGCGCCGGCAGCACGCTGGTGGCGGTGGGCGATGGGGAACGCCTGCTGGGCGTGCTCGAGCTGCGCGACCGGATCCGGGCCGATGCGTGCGGGATCGTGGCGCGGCTGCACGATCAGGGCGTGCGCACCATCGTTATGCTGACTGGCGACAATGCCCGCACCGCGCAGGCGGTCGCCCGCGCGGTCGGGATCGACGAGGTGCGCGCCGAGCTTCTGCCTGAACAGAAGGTCGAAGCCATCGAGGAACTGGTCGCCCGCCACGACATGGTGGCGATGGTGGGCGACGGGGTGAACGACGCCCCGGCGATGGCGCGGGCGCATCTGGGCATCGCCATGGGGGCGATCGGCTCGGACGCGGCGGTGGAAACGGCCGATATCGCGCTGATGACCGACAATATCGGCAAGCTGCCCTGGCTGATCGGCCATTCCCGCCGAACGCTGGCGATCATCCGCCAGAACATCGCCTTCTCGCTGGGGGTGAAGGCGCTGTTCTTCGGCCTCACCGCCTTCGGCATGGCCACCATGTGGGGGGCGATCGCGGCCGATGTCGGCGTGTCGCTGCTGGTGGTGATGAACGCGCTCAGGCTGCTCAGGGCCCGCGACGACCGGCCCGCCGAGCCACCCCGCGGCGAGGAAGTGCTGGGAGACCGGATGGCAGCGGGGGCGCTGACGCACGGTCATTGAACAGGAAGAACCAGAAGAGAGATCGGAAAGAACATGAACAAGCAGAGCGAAATGCTGTGCCCTTCCTGCCAAGTTCCGCTGGCCATGGCCGAGCGGCAGGGCGTCGAGATAGACTACTGTCCCCGCTGCCGGGGGGTCTGGCTGGATCGGGGCGAACTGGACAAGATCATCGAACGCGCGGCGACCGAGATGATCCCGGCACCGGATCGGGCTGCCGTGCCGGTGGCGGACCGTTACGATGCACCCGTCGATTATGGCAGAGGGCACGGATACAAGGGAAAATACAAGGACAAGCGCAAACGCCCGAAGTCGTGGATGAGCGAGATTTTCGAGGTCTTCGACTGATCGCGCAACTCACCACAGCGACACGATCATGATCGCGGTCGCCATGACGACCAGGAAGATCAACAGCGAGGTGGTGGCCGGCGCCCTCGCTACGCGCCGGTGGGAAAACCGCCATGCCCAGATGCGCCAGCAGGGTCGGCGCGGGACTGGCGCGTGCCGCATTGTGCATGGCCGGCACCTGCCAGAGGTAGAGCCACGCGATCAGCAGCGCCAGCGCTACGGCCTGAGCATGCCGCGCTTGAGAGGCTTCAGCCTCCTGTCGGGCAGAGGGCAGGCGACCGCCTGGGTGGGTGGGCGCATTCCCGGGCCGCAGAGCGACCCGGGCCGGGCAAATGCGATCAGACGCGACGTGCTCTAGCTCCCTGCGAACCAGGGCAGCACCGCACCCCACAGCACGTAATCCGCGATCAGCGCCACGAAATGCAGGAACAGGTAGCTGAGCGACTGCCGGAAATACCGTTTCTCGGCGGCGAACTCGTCCGCCTTCGCCGTCGCGTCGTCGCGCCGCATCAGCATCCACGCCCCCAGCACGAAGCGCAGGTTGAGCACGGTCGCGGCCGCCAGATAGACCGGCCCGGCGCTGCCCCAGGCAACCGGCAGGAACGCGGTAGCCGCCAGCAGGCAGGCATAGACGAAGATCTGCCGCCGGGTGGCCGGGTGGCCGTGGGTCACGGTCAGCATCGGCACCCCGGCGCGGGAATAGTCATCCTTCATGAACAGCGCCAGAGACCAGAAATGCGGCGGCGTCCACATGAAGATCAGCAGGAACATGAACACGCTTTCCGGCGCGATGGTGCCGGTCGCCGCGGCCCAGCCGATCATCGGCGGCAACGCCCCCGATGCTCCTCCGATGACGATGTTCTGCGGCGTGCGCCGCTTCAGCCAGATCGAGTAGATCACCACATAGAACAGGATCGTGAAGGCCAGCAGCGCCGCCGCCAGCCAGTTGGCAACCAGCCCCAGCGCGATGACGGAAAACGCCGACAGGGCAAGGCCGAAATTCAGCGTCGCCTGCCGCGAAATCCGGCCCGAGGGGATCGGCCGGTTGCGGGTGCGCTTCATCAGGATGTCGATATCGGCATCCCACCACATGTTCAGCGCCCCCGCCGCCCCTCCGCCCAGCGCGATCAGCAGGATCGACAGAAGGCTGGGCCAGAGCTGCAATGGTGCGGGCGCAACGATGTATCCGGTTGCCGCGGTGAATACGACCAGCGCCATGACCCGCGGCTTCAGAAGCAGGACATAGGTCCGCAGCGTCGGCCGCGCGGGCGGCGCAGGGGCGCGTGCCCCGGTCAGGGTTGTCGTGTCGGTCATCGGTATATCCACCCCTTGTGGGCCGGCGCGGGCCGGGGAATCCTTGTCGGTCCCCGGCCCGTCACCCGGTCACATTTTCATCGCCATGCCTTCGGTGGCCATCTGGCCCATCATCCCCATCTGCATGTGATAGGGCAGCATGCACATGAACATCCACGAACCGGGCTCCTCGACCTCCATCACGAAGGAAAACTCGCCGCCCGGCAGAACCAGGGCACGCTCGTAGAGCGCCTCGTGTTCGTAGAGGTTCCAGTCCGCCCGGATCGCCCGGTAGTTCACCGCGTTCATCAGCGGCGGCGACATGAACATGAATTCATGCGGGATCTCGCCGCCGTTCTTGACCGTGAACTTGATGCGCTCGCCTGGCTTGACGTCGATCATCATGTCCGAGAACTTCCACTCCGACATGGTCAGGGTGATTTCCCGGTCATAGGCGCCATCGGGCATGAACAGAAGGCCGCCTTCGGCCTCTGCCTTTTCCAGATGGGCCCCTGCCTTCGGACCGGCGCCGGACTCGTCCATCTTCATGCCGCCGGACTGGTCGCCCTGGGCCATCTGCATGGACCCGCCGTCGGACCCCTGTTCCATCTTCATGGAACCGTCAGAGCCCTGCTCCATCTTCATGGAGCCATCCGAGCCTTCGCCCATCTTCATGGAGCTGTCCGAACCCTCACCCTTCTTCATGGGGCCGGACCCGTCCATCTTCATGCCGCCCATGTCCATGCCGCCCATCATCTTTTCAAAAGCGGCCATGGCGATTTTCAGTTGCTCCTCGTCGGATTCGGGAACCTCGAAGACATGCATTTCCTCGATCGCCTCGTCCTCCTCCAGGTTGACCTCCTCCGGCAGGACGCCCTGCTCGCGGAACTCGGTCACCAGGCTCTTGGGCGGCGGCAACTGGCCGATCGGCCCCACCGCCAGCGTGGTCAGCCAGGCGACAAGCAGGCCGCCGACGATTCCCAACAGAACAAATCCTCTGATCATGATCCCTGTCTCCTCATTCTGCCGGTTGCGCTGCGGCTTCGCCGGGGGCGGGTTCCGTCTCGACGGCCCACGGGTCTTCCGGGGCCTCGGTGCCGTAACGGGCGCTCCAGGCGATGTTGACGATGAAGGCGATGAAGCCCAGGCCGATCAGGAATCCGCCGATGGTGATCGCCATCTGCGCAGCCGGCCAGCCCGAGATCGGAAGGTAGTCATAGACCCAGCGCGGGAAATAGAGATACCCCGCCACGCCCATGCCGGTGACCTTGGTGAACAGCCCCACCTGCCACAGCCAGAAATGCCAGTTGGCCAGGCGCTGGTTGAACATCCTGCCCGTGAAATACGGATACAGGTAGTAGAACCCCGCGATGGCCATCTGCCCGGTGAAGCCGAAGAACATGGCGTGGAAATGCGCCGGGATCCAGTAGCTGTTGTGGATGAAGTCGCTGTCGGGCGCGATCTGCGCGTTCAGGAACGCCGTCGCCCCGCCATAGACGATGAAGGCGATCGAGAAGATCATGAACTTGAACGGAATCGCCCGCCGCGCACTGTCCGGGATCGGCGCCATGAACAGCGTCGAGATCCAGTTGAACACGTGCAGCACCGACGGGATGAAGACCAGCATCGTCAGGATCTGCACGAAGCGCTGATAGTCCCCCGACACGGTATAGACCGGCTGGAAGTGGTGCGGCCCGATCGGCATGGCGCCCAGCGCCAGCAGGATGAAGGCCACCACACCGGACCAGTAGCTCCACATCGGGTGGCCCAGAAAACGCGGCATGATCGTGTAGATGACCGCGATTGCCGGCACGAAGGGCAGGTAGACCGCTGGGTGTCCATAGGTCCAGAACACGTACAGGAAGAACTGCACGCTGCCACCGCGGGAGGGATCGAAGAACGCCGTCTGCGTCCACTGCAGCCCATCGGCCAGCAACCCGAAGCCGGCAAATCCCAGCGGGATGACCGAGATCATGAACAGCAACCCGATGGTGCCCGCGGCCCATGCCATGAGTGGCGTCTTCGCGAAGCCGCCCTTCCAGGAAATCGCGTTGCGGAACAGCACCGCCCCGGCCAGGAACTCTGAAATCGCCACCAGGATGATTGCCAGGTGCCCCATCCAGATCAGCGGATTGCCGGTGCGGAAGGACATCGGCGCATAAGCCGTCCAGGTGAAGTCGGGCCGGCCGATCACCAGCAACACCGCGGCGACGATCAGAACCCAGTAGCTGGCTTGCGCCGCGCCCGTCCACAACAGCCGGTCATTGCCCAGCACGCGCGGAAGCATGTAGTAGTTGACCGACACCACGAACGGGATCAGGAACCCGAACACCATGACCATGCCGTGCAGGGTCATCAGCGTCATGTAGACCCGCGCGCCGTTCGATTCCCCCAGGACCTGAACGCCGGGGAATGCCAGCTCGGACCGGAATACCAGCGCGAAGAACCCGCCCAGCGCCAGCATGATCAGCGAAGTGAACATGCCCTTGAGCGCGATGTGCCGGTAGTCGTTCGAGAACATCAGTTCCATGAACGAAACCTTGCCCACGAGGTTCTCCGGTTTCCAGTGCGCCGGGTTGCCCCGGACCACGTTGTCTCCAGCCATCAGATATTCCCCCCTGTCACGGCGATCGAGGCCGTCTTTTCCTCATCCTCGACAACCAGCCAGGCCTTCATCTGGGCATGGCCGACGCCGCAGTAGTTGACGCATTGAATTAGGTACTTGCCCGGCTCGTCCGGAGCCTTGATCCACACTTCCCGCTTGCTGTCCGGGTCGATTTCCGCGGTGATCTGCGCCACCGGGATGTTGAACCCGTGGATCACGTCGTTGCTGACGATCTTGAACAGGACCTTTTCACCCGGCTTTGCGATCGCCGCGTTGCGGGCAATTTCCCCGTTTTCGTTGATGAAGGCGAATCCCCACTGAAAGGCGATCACGCTGTAGACCCGGTCGAAGGCTTCTTCGCCCGCGCCGTCATAGTTGCCGGATACCTTCTTCACGTCCGAATTCAGGTTCTGCTGGTAGGCGGTGTAGGTATTGGTGCTGAGCCGGTCGGCATACCAGACCAGCCCCAGCATCACCGCGACGAACGCGAATTCGAAGGTGTAGGTCGGCTTCCAGCGCCGTTTCATGAGGACGGCGGCCAGCAACATCACCATCCCCAGTACGGTGAATGATGCCGTTATCGCCATCATGATTGCTTGGGGGCCCCATATTCCCAGTGCATTTTCCATTCTGATCTCCTCCCCGATGGCGGAGGTGCCGCGCACCATCCGCATCGGGACTTCCCTGTCGGTTGAATGACGCTGATGTGCGTCCGAACATGCGCCCGGCCCAGGCGGGGCGCGTCGGCGCCGGCTCCCGTTTTCGGGAGGGACGGCGCCTATGTTTCAGCTTCGTGGTGGCTGAAATCTGGTATCCGGCGGCGATGGCCAGTGGCGGCTGATCTCGGCCCGGCGAACCGGCCGCGTGCCGCTTTCGAACGGAAGCGGCTCGACCGAGGTCACGGCCGCATCGCAGGCGCAGCAGGAGCCGCCCGCCTGAAGCACAAGAAGTTTCCCGACAACAATGACGTCGGCATTGTCGGCGCAATAGGCCGTTTCGGTCGGATCGCGACGCGCATGAACGGCGCCCACGTCTTCGGGACCGTGCCCGCCAGGCAGGTCCGCCCACCCCATGGTCGCCGTGGCGACGGTGAGAAACAGCATCAGACCGAAGCTGACGCTCTTATGGAGCAGCGAATTCATTAATCGCTATGTAACATTTAAAATTCGAGCCCGCAACTATCGTCTTGATAAGTCCCGATTTGAGAAACTTTCTTCTCTTCACCCGCCGATTTTCGGTACGGAATTTCGCCGGCCTTGCCGGGGTGCGGCGCGACGGCGCACCCCCGGCCGGGGAAATGCTCCTTGACCCGCACTTAATGATATAACTATATGTCATTAGTGCATTCTGCCGCCACTGCTCCGGAGGAAACGATGGCCACGGCCGGATCCGGCAACACCGCATCCCTTGCATCGCTGATCGACGAGCGTCTGCCGACGCCGCTCTATCACCAGGTCTATCTGGTGCTGCGGAACAAGATCCTGTCCGGCGCCTACGCCTTCGAGGAAACGCTGCCCGGGGAACAGGAAACCATGGAGCTGTTCGGGGTTTCGCGAATCACCGCCAAGCGCGCGCTCGACGAACTTGCCGAGGACGGTTTCGTGAAGCGCGAACGCGGCCGCGGTACCAAGGTCATCTACCGCGCCCCGACCCCGCCGGTCGAAGCCAGCATCGAGGGGCTGCTGGAAAACATCCTTGCCATGGGACTGGAAACGCAGGTCGATCTGCTGGAATTCGGCTATGTGAAACCCGATGCCGAGGTATCGGCGCTGCTGCGCTGCAATCCCGGCGACCCGGTCCAGCGCGCGATCCGCATCCGGCGCATCGAAGACGAACCGTTTTCGCACCTGACGACCTACGTGCCCGAGGACATCGGCCGCACCTTCGGTCGCGAGGACCTAGCCTCGCGGCCCATGCTGGCGCTGCTGGAACGCAGCGGCATCGTGATCGGTCGCGCCGAACAGACCATTTCCGCGACCCTTGCGGATGCCCTCGTGGCGCGCACGCTCGACGTTCAGCTCGGCTCGCCGCTGCTCAGCATCCGGCGCATCGTCTTTTCGCGCGACGAAAGACCTGTCGAGTACATTTCCGCTCTCTACCGCCCCGATCGCTACCAGTACCGGATGAACCTCACCCGGGTCGGCGAGGATGGCAGGCGATCGTGGTCGATGGACGGAACGTGAGGGAAAACGACGAGAACCGGCACATCAATCATGGGAGGATGGAGATGGCCAAGGATATCACGACAACGACAAGACGGACATTCATCAGGAATGCCGCCGGCGGCGCCGTCGCGGTCGGGGCGCTGGGCCTGCCGATGGTGGCGCGGGCCGCCGCCGCGGTGAAGGTGGGGATCGTGCACCCGGTTACCGGCTGGGCGCAGTATTCCGGCAGCCAGTGCCGGGCCGGCGCGATGATGGCGGTCGATGAAATCAACGCCGCCGGCGGCATCAAGTCGCTTGGCGGCGCGATGATCGAACCGGTCCTGGGCGATGCCCAGTCCAAGCCCGAGGTCGGCGCGGCCGAGGTCGAGAAGATGGCCGAGGCCGGCGTATCCGCGATCGTCGGGGCCTATGCGTCGAACATCAGCCTTGCCACCACGCAGGCGGCGGCGAAATACGGCATCCCGCATGTGGTCGATGTGGGCGTGAGCGACAAGATCGTCAGCCGCGGGCTGACCAACACCTTCCGGTTCGGCCCCGGTTTCGGGGCGATCACCAAGGCCGGGGTCGCCAGTTTTCTGGCCATCAACGAAGCCGCCGGCAGCCCCACGAAGACCGTGGCAATCGTCAACGAGGAAACCACCGGCTTCGGCGCGGGCATCGCGGGGATCATGACCAAGGGGCTGGAGCCCGCCGGGATCGAGGTGGTCGAGGTGCTCTCGCATCCCACGCCGAACAAGGATTTCCGCAACATCGTGCTGAAGCTGAAGGAGATCGACCCGGACGTGGTGATCCCCTCGCACTACTACAACGAAGGCGTGCTGTTCCTTCGCACCCTGCAGCGCCAGAAGGTGACACCGAAGGCGATCTACTCGGTGCTGGGCGGGGCGTCGTCGCAATACCGCTTCCTGGCCGAATTCCCCGACGCGGCGCAATACGTGATGGACTGCAACCACTGGTTCGACCCGAAAAACCCCGCCGCGCTGGCACTGAAGAAGAAGACCGAGGATGCGGGCCTGTTCTACAGCTACGAGGTGTTCCTCGCCTACACGGCAATGATGTTCACCGCGGATGCGATGGAGCGCGCGGGATCCGCCGACCGCGAGGCGATCACCGAGGCGATGGCGTCGAGCACCTGGTCGGGATCGATCATGCCCTACGGCCCGACGAAGATGGAGAACGGCCAGAACACCGGCGCGCGGCCGCTGGTCATGCAGGTGCAGGGCGACAGGATCAACGTGATCCATCCCCCCGAATACGCCGAGGCAGAGGCGATTTTCCCGCGCCCGATGTAGGGGCCCAGGCTTTCCGCGCCCGCCGGCCACGTCCGGCACACCACTCACGGGACCGGTGTCCGGCGGGGGAATACACCCCTGCCGGACGGTTCCGGGGCGGCTCCGGGACGGGCGGCACGGGACGGCAGATGACACGACCGGGACCGCACGGGCAGCGGATGGACCGGGCAGGCAATGCGAGAGGACATGGAGTTTTTCGGACTGACACTTCCCTCCTACGGCTGGGAGACGGTTCTGGGATCGGCCGTGAGCGGCGTTTTCCTGGGCGCGATATACGCCTTGGTGGCGCTGGGGCTGACGCTGATCTACGGCGTGCTGCACATCATCAACTTCGCCCACGGGGCGCTGCTGATGCTGGGCATGTACGGCGTCTTCTTCCTCTGGAAACTGGCCGGGATCGATCCCTACCTGGCCATGCTGATCGTGGTGCCCGGCGGCTTCGCCCTCGGCTACCTGCTGCAGCGGTTCGTCATCGGCAAGGCCAGCCACGGCCGCGACGAGATCATCCTTCTGGTGACGCTGGGCCTTTCGATCGTCATCGAGAACGGCGCGCTGTTCTTCTTCTCGGCAACCGAGCGTTCGGTCCTCGTGCCCTATGATCTCGACGGGATCGACCTGGGCGTGACCTACGCCGTCTGGCCCGAGATCGCGGCGCTGGCGGGATCGCTGGCGATCACCGGGGCGCTGTGGCTGTTCATGATGCGAACCGATACCGGCCGGGCGATCCGCGCGGTGGCGCGCGAACGCCGCGGCGCGCAGCTGGTCGGGATCAACGTGGATCACATCTTCGCCGTCACCTTCGGCCTCGGCACCGCCATCGTCGCCGCCGCCGCCAGCCTGCTGGCACCGACCTACCCGGTGCATCCGCAGATCGGCAACCTGTTCGTGCTGATCGCCTTCACCGTGGTGGTCCTTGGCGGCATGGGCAGCTTCGTCGGCGCGCTGGTGGGCGGGTTCCTGATCGGGATCACCGAACAGCTGGGCCGTCTCTACATGGGCGAAAGCCTGGGCGTCATCACCGTCTCGGTGATCTTCATCCTGGTCCTGCTGCTGCGTCCGACCGGGCTTTTCGGGCAACGCTCGGGTCAGGGGTGAGGAGATGACGGACCGTTCCCGCATGGCCGGATGGCTGATCATCGCGCTGGCTCTGGCGCTGGCGCCGCTGGCGCTGGGATCGGGGCGGTGGGTCGAGTTCCTCGAACTGACGCTTTTCGTCGCCGTGCTGGGCCAGGGCTGGAACGTGCTGGGCGGCTATGGCGGGCAGTATTCGTTCGGCAACGCGGTGTTCTTCGGCACCGGCGCCTATGTCCAGGCGCTTCTTCAATACAGGTTCGGCATCAGCCCCTGGATCAGCCTGTGGTTCGCGATCGCGGGCACCGCCGCCGTCGGCGCCGCCATCGGCTGGCTTTCGTTCCGCTACGGTCTGCGCGGTTCCTACTTCGCACTGATCACGCTGGCCTTTGCCGAGGCCTTCCACGTCCTCGCCCGGTCCTTCCCCTCGATCACCGAGGGCGGACGCGGGGTGCAGCTGGCGCTCAACCAGGATCCCGACCGGGCCCTCGCCACGTTCCAGTTCAATTTCGCCGGCAGCTTCCTGGCCGAGAACGGATTCTACTACACGATCCTTGCCGTCTTTCTGGCCAGTGCCTTCGCCACCTGGCGGATGGAGCGCACGCGCTTCGGTGCGCAGCTGATCGCCGTGCGCGAAAACGAAGACGCGGCGCAGGCGCTGGGCATCGACGCCTTCCGGGTCAAGCTGGGCGCGATCTCCATAAGCGCCGCGATCACCGCCGCCGCGGGCGTCTATTACGTCCAGAAATATCTCTTCATCGAACCGGGCATCGCCTTTGGCACCTCGAAATCGGTCGAGGCGCTGTTTGCCCCGATCATCGGCGGGCTGGGTACGGTGGTCGGACCGCTTCTGGGGTCGTTCTTCATCCACGGCGTCGGCGAGGCGGCGAAGGCCACCATCGGACAGGCGCTGGGCGACCGGCCCGGCGTCGATCTGATCCTGTTCGGCACGATCCTCATTCTCGTGCTCGCCTTCCTTCCGCGCGGGCTGGCCGGGCTATGGGCAGCGCTCTGGCGCAGGCTGACCGGGGGGGACGGGAATGCTTGAGGTGCGGGGCCTTTCGCGCAGTTTCGGCGGGTTGAAGGCCGTCGATGACGTCACGCTGAGCGTGCCGCGCGGGCAGATCGTTTCACTGATCGGCCCCAACGGAGCCGGCAAGACCACCCTTTTCGCCCTGATTTCGGGATTCCTGAAACCGGACTCGGGCCGCGTGTCCTTCGAAGGCCGCGACATCACCGGCCACAAGCCCCATGCCATCTGCCGGGCGGGCATCGTGCGCACCTTTCAGGTGGTGCAGCCCTTCGCGGGCCTCAGCGTGCACGAAAACATCGCCGTGGGCGCCCATACCCGCCTGCGCGATCGCGACGAGGCGCTGGAGCGGGCGCGGGAGGTGGCGCACCGGGTCGGCATGGGCGCCATGCTCGACCGCCCTGCCAGCGCGCTGACCATCGCCGGCCGCAAGCGGCTGGAACTGGCCCGCGCACTGGCCACCGATCCGCGACTTCTGCTGCTGGACGAGGTGATGGCCGGGCTCAATGCCACCGAGATCGGCGAGCTGGTCGAGGTGATCCGCGCCATCCGCGACGAGGGCGTGACGATCTTCCTGATCGAACATGTCATGCAGGCGGTGATGCGCCTGTCGGACTACACCCATGTCCTCAATCACGGAGCGATGATCGCCAGCGGCACCCCGCGCGAGGTCACCAGCGCGCCGCATGTGATCGAGGCCTATCTGGGCCATGGCGCCGCGGCGCGGCTGGCCGAGCTGGAGGCCGGCCATGCTTGAACTGCGCGAGCTGCATGCGGGCTATGGCCAGATGAAGGTCCTGCACGGGGTCTCCCTGCATGTCGGCGAAGGCGAGATCGTCGCCCTGCTGGGATCGAACGGAGCGGGAAAATCGACGCTCAACAACAACATCTCCGGCATTTTCCGACCCACCGCCGGCGAAATCCTGTTCGATGGGGCCGACATCGCCGGGCTGCCGCCACAGGCGGTGGTCGAGCTGGGCATCGTGCAGGTGCCCGAAGGGCGGCGGATCTTCCCGAACCTGAACGTGCGGGAGAACCTCGAACTGGGCAGTTACCGCCGGGCGAGATCCCGGCGGGGGGCGAATCTCGATCACGTGCTGACGGTGTTTCCACGCCTCGGGGAACGGATCGACCAGATCGCCGGCACGCTGTCTGGCGGCGAACAGCAGATGCTGGCGATCGGTCGGGCGATGATGGCCGAGCCGCGCCTGCTGATCCTGGACGAACCCTCGCTGGGCCTGTCGCCGCTGATGGTCGAAGAGATGTTCGAACTGATCTGCAGGCTCAACCGCGAGGGACTGGCAATCTTCCTGGTCGAGCAGAACGTGGTGCAATCGCTGGAAATCGCCGACCGGGCCTATGTGATGGAGAACGGGCTGGTGACGCTTGACGGTCCGGCATCGGCGCTGCTGGCCGATCCCGAACTGAAGAAATCCTATCTGGGGCTGTGACGGACATGGGTGTGACGCTGGCGGAAAGAATCATTGCCAGGGCGGCCGGAAGGGACCGGGTCCGCCCCGGCGAATTCGTCACCTGCGCGGTGGACCTGGCGATGATCCACGACAGCGGCGGGCCGCGCCGCGTCGCACCGATTCTCGACCGTCTGGAGGCGGGCGTGTGGGACAGCGACCGGGTGGTGCTGATCTCGGATCACTTCGTGCCGGCTGTCGATGCGCAAAGCGCGGAAATCCTGGCGCTCACCCGCAGATGGGCCGCCGACAACCGGATCGGGCACTTTCACGACATGCAGGGCATCTGCCATGTCGTCCTGCCCGAGCGCGGCCACCTGCGCCCCGGCATGTTCGCCGTGGGCGGCGACAGTCATTCGCCCACGGGTGGCGCCTTCGGGTGCTTCATGTTCGGCGTCGGCGCCACCGACATGGCGGCCGTTCTCGTGACCGGGAAAACATGGGTCAGGGTGCCGGAAACGATCCGCATCCATATCGAGGGCGCGCTGCCCGACGGCGTTTCGGCCAAGGATGTCAACCT
>JALTNO010000142.1 GCA_027000645.1 Paracoccaceae bacterium
TGCCGGTGATGGGCGGGGTGACCGGGCGCATCAGCCGCCTGTTCGGCCGCGCCTCGGACGGGCTGCGGGCGCGGCTGCCCTGGGTGGTGCGGGCGCTGCTGGTGCCGCCGGCGCTTTACGGCATGTTTCTCGGCATCATGCAGGTTCTCAACCCCGGCTACCTGCTGCCCGCGGCGATGGCCGGGCGCATCCCGCCGCTGGCGGGGTCGTTCCTGGGCGCGGTGCTGTTCCTGCTCTCGGCCTTTGCCGCGTCGATCGCGCTGGATGCCGCGCGGATCACTTGGCGGCGCGCGCGCATCCGCCCGCGGCACGGCCACACGCCCTTCGGCTGGTTCATCCGTTTCCTCGCCGGCAACCCGGTCATGCCGATCGTGGCCATCCTGGCGGTCTTCTCGGCGGTCTTCTACGTCTCCTTCGTGCTGTTTCCCGAACGCTCGCGCGGGGTCGAATTCTTCGTCGAGACCGAACCCGAGCAGGCCACGGTCTATGTCCGGGCGCGCGGCAACCTGTCGCTGGCCGAGAAGGACGAGATGGTGCGCGAGGTGGAGAAGGTTCTGCTCTCGCACCCGGCGGTCATCAACGTGTTCGCCTTTGCGGGCGATGGCGGTCTGCGCACCGATACCAGCGGCGGACAGGCCCCTGCCGACACCATCGGCCAGGTCCAATTCGAGATCACCCCGTGGGAGCAGCGCCCCAAGCAGAGTCAACCATGGTTGGGCGGGCGGTTCGAACGGCTGGTGACGGCGCCGGAATATGATGGCGACTACGTGATCGCGCAGCTTCAGGCGCGGCTGGCCGAGATCCCCGGTTTCATGACCGAAATCCGCCCGATGACGCGCGGGCCGGCCTCGGGCAAGCCGGTGCATCTGCGGCTGATGGGCGACGACTGGGGCGATCTGCGGGCGGCGGTGGAAAAGGTGCGGGCACGGATGCAGGTCACGCCCGGCCTGGTCCGGATCGAAGACACCCTGCCCCTGCCCGGCATCGACTGGCAGATCGACGTGGACGTGGAAAAGGCCGGACGGTTCGGCGCCGACGTGGCCACGGTGGGGGCCATGGTGCAGCTGGTCACCCGCGGGATCCTGCTGGACACCATGCGGGTGGACAGCAGCGAGGAGGAAATCGAGATCCGTGCCCGCCTGCCGGAAAAGGACCGGGTACTCAGCACGCTTGATACGCTCAAGCTGCGCACGCCCGACGGGCTGGTACCGCTGTCGAATTTCATCTCGCGCCAGCCGGTGCGCAAGCGCGCCACCATCAGCCGGGTGGATCAGCAGCGTTTCTACGACGTCAAGGCCGACGTGGAAACCGGCCTTTCCGCGCTCGTCGCCACCGACCCGGACGGCGGGAAAACGGTGGAGCTGGCGGTGCTGCGGGCGCTGCCCGAGGGCGCACCCGCCCCGGCGGCCAGCTTCACCGACGCCGCGGGCGACCGATACGGCCTGGTGCAGCTGACCGGAGCGGACACGGTAGACGACCTGCGCCGGGCGCTGGCCGAGGGGCGCGCGCATTTCGCGCCGGTCAATGCCAATGAACGGATCGGGAAGCTGACCGAATGGCTGGAAACCGATCCGCTGCCGGCCTCGGTCAGCTGGGAATGGACCGGCGACCGCGAAGAACAGGCCGAAAGCCAGGCGTTCCTGTCCAAGGCGTTCCTCGGCGCGCTGGGGCTGATGTTCGTGATCCTGCTGGCGCAGTTCAACAGCTTCTACAACGCGGTGCTGGTGCTGCTGGCGGTGGTGCTGTCCACCACCGGGGTGCTGATCGGCATGATGGTCATGCAGCAGCCCTTCTCGATCATCATGACCGGCACCGGCATCGTCGCGCTTGCCGGCATCGTGGTGAACAACAACATCGTGCTGATCGACACCTACCAGGAATTTTCCCGCTACATGCCGCGGATCGACGCCATCGTGCGCACCGCCGAGGCCCGCATCCGCCCGGTGCTGCTGACCACGATCACCACCATGGCGGGGCTGACACCGATGATGTTCGGGCTGTCGCTCGATTTCATCAATGGCGGGTACTCCATCGACAGCCCCACTGCGCTGTGGTGGAAGCAGCTGGCCACCGCGGTGGTGTTCGGACTGGGCATCGCCACGGTGCTGACGCTGATCGTGACGCCCTCGCTTCTGGCGCTGCGGGTGTGGCTGGGCACCTATGCGCACTGGATCGCATTGCTGGCGGCACGGATCACCGGCGGGCGGGCCAGCCGCGCGGCGCGCGATCTGGCCCTGAGCCGCGCCATGCGCCGGATCCGCACGGCCGAGATCGACTGGAGCGAACTCGCCCTGCCCGAGCAGATGCATCCCGCCCCGGAAAGGGCCGCGCAGGCCGCGCCGGGCGAAACGGAACCGGACGAGCCGCCCTCGCCCGGCACCGGCAAGCCGTCGCTGCGCGCGGCCGAGTGAGCGCGGCCGGCCGAGACCCCGGCCTGAACACCTGTACCCCGGCGCGGGGGACAGCGGAACGACCGGGCACCTTCGGCGCGGCGCGGATCAGGCCGCTTCGGATTCCGACTGCTGCATGTTCCACAGTTCGGCGTAGCGCCCGCCGCGAGCCAGCAGCTCGTCATGGGTGCCGCGCTCGACGATCTCGCCTGCCTCCAGCACCACGATCTGGTCGGCCTCGGAAATGGTGGACAGCCGGTGCGCGATGGTGATCACCGTGCGCCCCTGCGCGGCACGGGCCAGCGCGTCCTTGATCTCCTGCTCGGTCCGGGTGTCCAGGGCGCTGGTGGCCTCGTCCAGAATCAGGATCGGCGGATTCTTGAGCAGCGTCCGGGCGATGCCCACGCGCTGCTTCTCGCCGCCCGAAAGCTTCAGCCCCCGTTCGCCCACCCGCGTGTCGTAACCGTCGGGCAGCGAGACGATGAAATCGTGGATCTGGGCGTCGCGTGCGGCCTGTTCGATCTCCTCCTGCGTCGCGCCTTCGCGGCCATAGGCGATGTTGTAGCCGATGGTGTCGTTGAACAGCACCGTGTCCTGCGGCACCACGCCGATGGCGGCGTGCAGGCTTTTCAGGGTCACGTCGCGGATGTCCTGCCCGTCGATGCGGATCGCCCCGCCGGTGACGTCGTAGAACCGGAACAGAAGCCGCCCGATGGTGGACTTGCCCGACCCGGTGGCGCCGACGATGGCCACGCTCCTTCCCGCCGGCACGGTCAGGCTGATGCCCTTGAGGATCTCGCGCTCCGGATCGTATCCGAAATGCACGTCGTCGAATTCGACCTGCCCGCCGGAGACCTTCAGATCCCGCGCGCCGGGCCGGTCGGCGACCTCGGCAGGCTGTTCGAGCAGGTCGAACATCTCGCCCATGTCCACCAGGCTCTGCCGGATTTCGCGATAGACGGTGCCGAGGAAATTCAGCGGCACGGTGATCTGCACCATGTAGGCGTTGACCATGACGAAATCGCCCACCGTCAGCGACCCGTCCTGCACCCCCAGCGCCGCCAGCACCATCACCCCGATCAGCCCGCAGGTAATCAGGAAGGACTGGCCGAAGTTCAGGAAGGCGAGCGAGTAGGCGGTCTTGAGCGCGGCCTCGGCATAGCGGCGCATGGCCCCGTCATAGCGGCGCGCCTCGCGCTCCTCGGCGCCGAAATACTTGACGGTCTCGTAGTTCAGCAGGCTGTCGATGGCCTTCTGGTTGGCATCGGTGTCCTGGTCGTTCATCTCGCGGCGCAGCTTCACCCGCCATTCGGTCACCCGGAAGGTGAACCAGACGTAAAGCCCGATGGTCACGCCGACGATCAGCAGGTAGCGCGCATCGAACATCAACGTGAGGATGATCGCCACCAGCACCAGTTCCAGGATCAGCGGCCCGAAGCTGAGCAGCAGGAAGCGCAGCAGGAATTCAACCCCCTTCACGCCGCGTTCGATGATCCGGCTCAGCCCGCCGGTCTTGCGGGTGATGTGATAGCGCATCGACAGGCGGTGAATGTGCTCGAAGGTTTCCAGCGCCAGCCGGCGCAGGGCGCGCTGGGTCACCGGGGCGAAGGCCGCGTCGCGCAGCTGCTGAAAGCCCACGGTCATCAGCCGCGCCACGCCATAGGCCACGGTCAGCCCGATCGCCCCCAGCGCCAGCGGCGGCACCCCCTCGGCCGCAAGCGCATCCACCGCGCCCTTGTACAGCACCGGCGTATAGACCGCGACCGCCTTGGACAGCAGCAGCAGAACCAGCGCCAGAATCACCCGGACCTTCACCCAGCGCGGCTCTTTCGGCCACAGATAGGGCGCCACCTTGCGGATGGTGCGCCAGGCCGAACGGCGTTCGCTGCCGGGAGAGATGTCAGGACCGGGGTTCATCGCGTTTCCTCTTCTTCGCGGTGACATAGGCCCCCGCGCCGGCAAAGGCCAGAGCCCCCCCTTTCCCTGCCTGCCGCCCGGATCATTCCGGAATGGTGAACACCTGGCCCGGATAGATGAGGTCGGGATCGCGGATCTGGTCGCGGTTGGCCTCGAACACCTTGACGTAGAGGATCCCCTTCCCGTAGCGCTCGCGCGAGATCGCCCACAGGGTGTCGCCGCGCTGGACGGTCACGGCGCGGATGAGCGGCGTCTCGTCCAGGCTTTCCCCCTGCGGGTTGCGGCCCGCGCGCAGCATCTCGGGCGATTCGCGGCGGAACGGGGTTTCGATCCTGCTGACCACCTTGCCCCGGGTATCGACCTCGTCGAGGCGCAGCGTGTAGACGCCGGGATCCACGTTCGGCAACTGCCCCTTCCAGCGCCCCGATTCGTCGGTGACGAGTTCGGCCACGGGGCGGTTGTTCACGTAGATGCGCACTGACGAACCGGCCTCTTTCGCCCGCCCGCTGAGCAGCACCTCGCCCTCGTCGTCATAGCCGATGGTGTCGAGCGCGATCTCGTTCATCACCTCGGGCGGGGCCGGCCGCGCAGGCTGGATCAGTTCCACCCCTTCCTCGTTGGCGCGCAGCACGGCGACCGCTGTGCCTTCCGCGCCGGTTTCGGGGGCGGGTCCGGTGTCCTGCGCGGCTGCGCTCTCGCCAGCGGGAGAGCCGGTCGCGGGAGCCGGAACCGCCCCGGCGACCGCTTCCGCGTCTTGCGGAGCGGATGTGCCGGCGGTGGAGGTTTGCGGGGTGGCGGCGGCGGTTTCGGGTACGGTTTCGGGGGTGGCTTCGGGGGCCGTATCGCCGGCACTCGCGGCACGCGACGGAACTGCGGCGGGTTCGGAGGCAGCTTCGGGCATCTGCGCCACCTGCGCCTTTTCCGGAACGTCGGCCGGGGGCTGCGCATCCGCACCGGCCATCCGGGCCGGCGCGGCCGCCTGATCCACGGCATCCTTCCCGGCCTCCGGCCCTGCTGCGGGCGCGGGCCGGGCGACATCTTCGCCCTTGCCGGCATCGGACCCGCCCGCATCCGCATCGGCCAGAACCGGTTCCGTCGCCTCCGCGCCTGCGGGGGCGGCCGGTTCCGGCGGGATCGATCCCTGCGCTTCCTGCGCCGGCGCCCGGGCGGCATCCGCCACCTGACCGGAATCTTCGGCCACTTCGCCCTCCTCGACGTCCGCCCCCTCCCCGGCCGGCGCCGGTCGCGTCTGCTCCCGGGTTTCCACGGGCTTGCCGGGCGCTTCCTCGGCCCTGGCAAGGCGCGTGGGCGCGAGGATGATCTGGTCGGCGGACAGGACGGCCTGCGCGCCCTCACCCACCCGCATGGTCAGAACCCGCGGATCGGCGCTGAGCGGCAACTGAAGAAAGGCCACGAACGCGCCGGAACCATCGGCCATGGCGGTTTCGAACGGCCTGCCGTCAAGCAGAATGGTCACCCGGCTGCCCGGATCGGCCCGGCCGGCAATGACGGTGGTTCCGTCGGGCTCGACCCGCACCAGATCGAAACTGGGCGCCGTCGGGGCGGGTTCGGGTTGCGCCTCTTCGCCGGAGGCGGCCTCGGCCGGGCCGGGGGCGGGCTCCGGCGAAG
>JALTNO010000143.1 GCA_027000645.1 Paracoccaceae bacterium
CGCTGAACGCGCCTTGCGGCGCGTGCCTCCGGCGGGAGTATTTGTGGCGAGATGAAGCGGGGCGGGCGGTCAGAACGGGCCGTCGTCGAGCACGCCGTCGGCGCTCATCTGTGCATAGAGCAGTCCTTCACGCAGGCCGCGGTCGGCCACCGACAGCCGGTCGGTGGGCCACAGCCGCAGCAGCGCCTGCAGGATAGCCGAACCGGACATGATCAGCGCGTGCCGGTCCTCGCCGATGCGCGGGTCGCGGCGGCGCCCGGCGGGGCCGAGTTCGAGATAGCGGCGGATCACCCGGTCGATCTGGTCCGAGGTCATGCGCAGACCGTCCACCTTGGTGCGGTCGTATCGTTTCAGTCCCAGGTGCGAGGCGGCGACCGTGGTCACGGTGCCGCTGGTGCCGACGATCTGGAAGCGGTCGCGCTCCTGCTCGCCGTGATAGGGCGCGAAGTCGGCCAGCTGTTCCTCGAAGAAACAGCTCATCAAGGCAAAACGCGCGGCGTCGTCCTGGACGTCGTTGAACTGGTCGCGCAGGGTGGCCACGCCCAGCGGCACCGAGATCCAGTCCACCACCTTGGCGGCGGGGAAGGGGCTTTCGGGCGGGTGGAACCCGGCATGCAGGCGCATGATCGCCGCCGGCCGGTCGCGGCGCGGGACCGAGGAGATGTCGATCCAGACCAGCTCGGTCGAGCCGCCGCCGATATCCACCACCAGCAGCTGCTCGGTGCGGGTGCTGACCAGCGGCGCGCAGGAGACGACGGCCAGGCGGGCTTCTTCCTCGGGTTCGATGATTTCCAGCGTCAGCCCGGTTTCCCGACGCACCCGCGCGATGAACTCGCGGGCGTTCTTCGCCCGTCGGCAGGCTTCGGTCGCCACCAGGCGCATGCGGCGCACCTTGTTGCGCTTGATCTTCTGCTGGCAGATGCGCAGGGCGTGGATGGTTCGCGACATCGAGGCACGCGAAAGCCGCCCCGTGCGCTCAAGCCCGGCGCCGAGCTGAACGGACTTGGAAAAGCTGTCCACCACATGGAACCCACTGCCCTTGGGCTGGGCAATGAGCATGCGGCAGCTGTTCGTGCCCAGATCCAGCGCCGCGTAGAGCGCATCCGGATCGGGCGGTTTGGGCGCGGGGGTTTCGACCGGTTTCGGGAACGCGCCCGCAGCCCCGGGACGCCTGGGCGCCATGAGTCACGCCCTCCGATTTCAAGTTGCCATCAGAATAGGCACCCGCGCCGGCCATCGCAAGGCGTGCCGCGTATCGGGGGACGAATTGGCCGGGGCGGTGCGCGGCGCACCGGCGTCGTTCAAGGACGGTTCAAGATCATCTTGAAGATTTGGGGCCGCCGGTGGGGTGGCCGCATGCGCGCAAGCGCGGTAATCCGGTATGGCGGCGTCGCTTGATGCGCGCGTTCTGTCGAAAACAGGCGCCGACGCGCGGCGCATGTGGACTACACAGGGCCATCGAAACGAGGAATCAGACATGCCCGAGGTCACCATCGTCTTCTGGCGCGACATCCCCGCCCAGGTCATCGTCGGCAAGGGCCGGCGCGGGGTCAAACGCCCGTTGCCGGAGCGGTTCGAGCAGGCCATCGACCGCGCCGCGATGAAGGCGGGAGCGCGCGACACGGATGCCTATCTGGCCGAGTGGCGCAAGGCCCCCGCCCATACGGTCGAGGGCGATCCGCAGGCGGTGGCCGAGGCCGAGGCGGCACGTCTGGATGCGGAGTATGATCAGGAGCGGCTGAAGGCCCTGATCGACAATGACGGCTGGGAATGAACCCGAAGGCTCTATGGGAGGCCGCGATGGCTTTGTTGAATTTCAGGAAACGCGAGACGCGCGGGGAGAGGCCGGCGAACGGGCAGGTGGCTGCGCTTCTGCAGGGCTATTCGATCGAGGTGATGCCGCGCACGGCGGCGAAGGTCACGGATTTCCGCGACCTGCTGCCCGAGGGCACCCGCGTCTACATTGCCCATATCGAGGGCACGCCCATCGACGACATGGTGGCCTGCGCGAAACGGATCGCGGGCGAGGGCTTTTCGGTCATGCCGCATTTCCCGGCCCGGATCATCAGGGACAGGGCGATGCTGGCCGACTGGATCGCGCGCTACCAGGGAGAGGCCGGGGTCGATCAGGCGCTGGTGCTGGCCGGCGGGGTGAAATCACCGGTGGGCGCGTTCGCCGATTCGATGCAGCTGCTGGAGACGGGGCTGTTCGACAAGGCCGGGTTCAGGCGGCTGCACGTGGCCGGGCACCCGGAGGGCAACCGCGACATCGACCCCGAGGGAGGCACCCGCAACGTGGACGCGGCGCTGCGCTGGAAGCAGAAATATGCCGAAACCACCGATGCCGAGATGGCGATCGTGACCCAGTTTGCCTTCGAGGCGGCGCCGATCATCGAATGGGCCGGCCGCCTGCGCGCAGCGGGGATCACCATGCCGGTCCATGTCGGCATTGCCGGGCCGGCAAAGCTGCAGACGCTGATCCGGTTCGCCATCGCCTGCGGCGTGGGGCCGTCGCTGAAGGTGCTGCAGAAACGCGCCATGGACGTGTCCAAGCTGCTGCTGCCCTACGAGCCGACCGAGGTCATCGCCGCGCTGGCCGCGCACAAGGCCGCGCATCCCGATTCCAGCATCGAATCCGTTCACTTCTTCCCGCTGGGCGGCATCACCGCCAGTGCCCGGTGGGTCACCGAAAACGGGGGCGCGTCGGCGCGCCCCGCCAATGCAAGTTGAAAGGCCGCTCATGACCCGCACCATCGTTGAAAGCAGGACCAGGACCGCGATCATCGGCTTTGACCAGCCGTTCTGCGTGATCGGCGAGAGGATCAACCCCACCGGGCGCAAGAAACTGGCCGCCGAGCTGGAGGCGGGCGATTTCTCGACCGTCGAAAAGGATGCGCTGGCGCAGGTGGCGGCGGGTGCGGCCATCCTCGACGTCAATGCCGGTGTGGTGTTCAATTCCAACCCCGACCCGAACGAGACCGAGCCGCCGCTGATGCGCAGGATCATCGAGCTGGTACAGGGGCTGGTGGATGTGCCGCTGTGCATCGACAGCTCGGTGCCGGCCGCGCTGGAGGCGGGGCTGGAGGCCTGCGAGGGCCGGCCGCTGCTCAATTCGGTCACCGGCGAGGAGGAGCGGCTGGAACATGTCCTGCCGCTGGTGAAGAAATACAACGTGCCGGTGGTGGCGATCTCGAACGACGACACCGGCATCTCCGAAGACCCCGACGTGCGCTTCGCGGTGGCGAAGAAGATCGTCGAGCGCGCCGCCGACTACGGCATCCCCGCCCATGACATCGTGGTCGATCCGCTGGTCATGCCGATCGGCGCCATGGCCAGCGCCGGCCAGCAGGTGTTCGCCCTGGTCCGCCGCCTGCGCGAAGAGCTGGGCGTGAACACCACCTGCGGGGCCTCCAACATCTCGTTCGGTCTGCCCAACCGGCACGGGATCAACAACGCCTTCCTGCCCATGGCGATCGAGGCCGGCATGACCAGCGCGATCATGAACCCCGTCGCCCTGCCGGTCAGCCAGAAGATGATCACCGAGAAGAAGGCCGAGGTCGCCGCCGCGGGCATCGTGCTGCCGGAAGGGATGGACGACGAGACCTTCGTGCAGCTTTTCGGCATGGGCTCGACCAGACCGCGCGCCGGGCGCGAGATGGAGGCGATCCGCGCCGCCAACCTGCTGATGAACAACGACCCGCACGGGGCCGAGTGGATCAGGTTCAACAAGCCGCCCGCCGCGCCGGGCGAGGCGGCCCCCGGCGGGCGCCGGGGACGGGCCGGTTCACGCCGCCGGCGCGCCTGAACCGGCAGGCGGATTCGGCGCGCACCATGCATGCGCCGGGTGTGGCCGCCGCCGGTTCAGCCGGGCGGCGGCCCGGGTGGCCCGGGTGGAATGGGGGTGTCGTGCTCCATCGCGCCGCGCAGAGCGGAGGCGCCGGTGACCAGGACCGGGCAGCGCGCTGCTTCCACGAGGCGGCGCAGGCCGGATCCGGTGCAGAAGGGACCGTCCGTCGCATCGGTCAGAACCAGCGCTGCGTGGAGCCGCCCGATCCGGTCCAGAAGCGCCTCGGTATCGGCAGGGGAGTCGCCCGCGGGGGCGATCTGCTGCACATAGCTTCCAAGCGCCGAGGCCAGCCGCGACGCCAGTTCGGACAGCTCGGAATCGTCCGCCGCCGAAGGGGCGCCGGCCGGCCGCAGTACCAGCACCGGGCCGCGCCGGTCCAGCAGCCGGCGGTGACCGATCAGCAGCATGTCCCAGCTTTGCGCCGCCCGGCACAGGCAGCGCACCGGCTCGCCGCTGATGCGCTCGAAGCTCCAGCGCAAGGCGTGGCGTTCGGCGATGCGCGAAAGCTCGGCCCGGAAGGCGCGGGCCTCCCCCGACATGACAAGCTGCATCTGCCGGCGACCGGGGGCGAGGACGAGCATCCCGCTGGCGGTCACGATGCGCTGATGCGGGGATGCGGCCAGCTCGGTCGCTTCGGGGTCTTCCAGGAACAGCCCGCCCAGGTCGATACCCACCAGCCGGGCCAGCCGCTCGGCGATGCGCATGGCGTCGCGCGCGTCGGCATAGCTTGCCGCGCAGACGAGAACGCGCTTGCGCCGGACGCTGCCGGTCGGGCCGGTTTCGGACGCGGTCATCTTTCCTCCCTCTCGCGATCGTTCCGCCCGCCGCGCCCGAACCTTCGGCGCTTCTCGGCAAAGTCGCGCAGCCGTGCCTCGACCAGTCCGTTGACGCTGTCGGGCGGAAAGGCACCGTCGGCGCCGCGCGCGCCGGCCGGCCGGCCGGTCAGGATCGCGATGCCTTCGTCGATGGTTGCCACCGGGATCACCCGGAACCGGCCTTCGGCGACGGCATCGACGACTTCCTGTTTCAACATCAGGTGATCGATGTTCGATTTCGGGATCAGAACCCCCTGCCGCTCGGTCAGCCCGCGCCTGCGGCAGGTTTCGAAGAAGCCCTCGATCTTTTCGTTGACCCCGCCGATGGCCTGTACCTCGCCCTCCTGGTTGACCGATCCGGTCACCGCCAGGCCCTGGTCGATGGGCAGCCCCGACAGCGCCGAAAGAAGGGCGTAAAGCTCGGCCGAGGACGCGCTGTCGCCGTCCACCCCGCCGTAATTCTGCTCGAACACCAGGCTGGCATGAAGCGAAAACGGCAGATCCGGCACATAGGTCGCGGTCAGGTATCCGGCGAGGATCAGAACCCCCTTGGAATGCAGCGGCCCGCCGAGTTCCACCTCGCGTTCGATATCGACCAGCTTTCCCGCGCCCATCCGCACCCGCGCGGTGATGCGCGAAGGATGGCCGAAGGCGTGGCCACCCAGGCCGGTGACGGCCAGGCCGTTGACCTGACCCACGCGCCCGCCATCGGTGTCGATCAGGATGGTGCCGCGTTCGATCGCCTCCTGCACCCGGTCGCGGATGCGCGCGGCGCGGGTCTCGCGCTGCTTCACGGCGCGCTCGATCTCGGGCGCGCCGATCAGATCCCGGCCCGCTTGCGCGGTATAGAAATCGGCCTCGCGCATGAGGTCGCTCAGCGCGTCCAGACGCAGGCTCAGCTTGCGGGAGTCGCCGGCCATTCGCGCCGCCTCGTCCAGCAGCCGCGCGGTTCCCTCGGCCGACAGCGGCCGGATGCCGTCCTTGCGCGCGCGCGCCGCGATCAGCCGCGCATACAGCCGCAGGCTGTCCTCGTCGCGGGGCATGTCGTCCTCGAAATCCGCCTGCAGCTTGAACAGGTCGGCAAAATCCGGGTCGAGCATGGTCAGCAGCGCGTGCAGCATCCGGTCGCCGATCAGCACCACCCGCAACTCGAGGGGAATCGGGTCGGGTTCAAGCGACACCGTGGACATCAGGCTGAGCCGCTCGGCCATCGAGGTGATCTGGATGGCCCGGCTCTGCAGGCATTGCTTGAGCGCCTGCCACGCCATCGG
>JALTNO010000144.1 GCA_027000645.1 Paracoccaceae bacterium
GCGCCGATGCGGTCTATGTGAATGTCGTGGAAAACGGCATGTGGAAGAAGGTTCACGAGGAGTGAGCCTGCACATGCGTGCCCGGCCGGTTCGGGCACGCATCCCTGCCCCCGCGCCGGGGCCGGCATCCGGGCAAGGGCACCGCATCGCGGCCCTGTCCCGCATCACATCCTGTCATCCCGAGCTCGCCCCGAACCGCCCGCCTCCCTGCCCCGCCATTGCGGGACTGCAGGCGGGACAAGGACGGCAACGCCTGGCCCGTCCGGGATGCTTCAATCCTGAAGCTTCAAGCTTGAAATAAAATCGACCCTGCACTAGCCTGACCTCAGGGGCGCGCGGGAACGGCGCCGAATTCGGGGACCAATCGGGACGTGCAGAGCGGAGGGAGGATGACGATCATGCGCAGCGGCACGGGCTCTGGCTGGCGGCCGGCCGGGATCGGGGCGGGACCGGCCCGACGATGACGGCTCTTGCAGGCAGCCACGCCGTCGTGACCGGCGGCGGCACCGGGGTCGGGGCCGCAATTGCCGAGGCGCTGGCTCATGCCGGGGCGCGGGTCACGATCATGGGCCGGCGCGAGGCTCCGCTGCGCGAAGTTGCAACCCGTCACCGGGAAATTGCCTGGATCACCTGCGACGTGACCGACGCGGCGCAGGTCCGGGCGGGTTTTCGCCGGGCGCGGGACCTGAACGGGTCGGTGGACGTGGTGGTGGCCAATGCCGGGGCGGCGCAAAGCGCGCCGTTTTCGCGCCTGACCCCCCAGGCGCTGAACGACATGCTGGCGGTCAATCTTTGTGGAACGGTGAATGTCTGGCAGGAGGGGCTGAAGGACATGCGCGCGGCCGGTCGGGGCCGGCTGATCGCGGTGGCCTCGACCGCGGGGCTGAAGGGTTATCCTTATGTCAGCGCCTATTGTGCGGCCAAGCATGCGGTGATCGGGCTGACCCGCGCGCTGGCGGTGGAGCTGGGGGAAAGCGGCATCACCGTCAATGCCATCTGTCCCGGTTTCGTCGAGACCCCGATGCTGGAACGGTCGGTGGCCAACATCGTCGAAAAGACCGGCAAGAGCCGCGACGAGGCGCGTGCCGCGCTGCTGGCCGGAAACCCTCAAGGGCGGTTCATCCAGCCCGACGAGGTGGCGGGCGCCGCGCTGTGGCTGTGTTCCAAGGCAGCACGGTCGGTGAACGGCCATGCGCTTTCCCTGTCGGGAGGAGAAACATGACCCACCCTGACCGGAACCGCCCGGTGTCGTCCCTGTCCAAGGACCGGCTGCGGCTGTGGCTGCGGCTGCTCAAGGCCAGCGGACTGGTCGGCGACGAGATTCGCCGCCGCCTGCGGCGCGAATTCGCTACCACGCTGCCGCGGTTCGACGTGATGTCGGCGCTGTCGCGGGCGCCCGACGGGCTGAGGATGAGCGAGATTTCCGCGCTTCTGCGGGTGTCGAACGGCAATGTCACCGGCATCGTGGACAAGCTGACCGAAGAGGGGCTGGCGCAGCGGATCGCCGTGCCCGGCGACCGGCGTGCCACGCTGGTGCGGCTGACGCCCCAAGGCGCCGAAAGCTTTGCCCGGCAGGCCGCCGCGCACGAGGCATGGATCGACGAGATGCTGGGCGGGCTGGATGCCGAGGCCCTGGCGGCGCTGGCCACCGGTCTGAACCGGCTGATCGACGGGCTGGATCAAGGAGAGGAATGAATGCGATCGGATGTCACCCATTTCAACTGCGCCATTGCCGACGGCATCGCCACCGTGTCGCTGGACCGGCCCGAACGCAAGAACCCGCTGACCTTCGACAGCTACGGCGAACTGCGCGACTGGTTCCGCGATCTGCATTACGACGACACGGTCGGGGCGGTGATCCTCGGCCCCAATGGCGGCAATTTTTCCTCGGGCGGGGATGTGCACGACATCATCGGGCCGCTTACGGGCATGAGCATGAAGGAATTGCTGGCCTTCACCCGGATGACCGGAGATCTGGTCAAGGCGATGCTGAACTGCGGCAAGCCGATCATTGCCGCAGTGCAGGGCGTTTCGGCAGGTGCCGGGGCGATCCTTGCCATGGCCTCGGATCTGCGCATTGCCACGCCCGATGCCCGGACGGCCTTTCTTTTCAACAGGGTCGGGCTGGCCGGGTGCGACATGGGCGCCTGCGCGATCCTGCCACGGATCATCGGCCAGGGACGGGCGGCCGAGCTGCTTTACCTGGGGCGGTCGATGAGCGCCGAGGAGGGGCTTGCATGGGGCTATTTCAATCGGGTGGTCGAGCCCGAGGCGCTGATGGAGACGGCAACCGATCTGGCCCGGCGCATCGCGGCGGGGCCGGGTTTTGCCAACATGATGACCAAGACGATGCTGGCGCAGGAATGGTCGATGTCGCTGGAACAGGCCATCGAGGCCGAGGCTCAGGCTCAGGCGATCTGCATGCAGACAAGGGATTTCGAACGCGCCTATCGCGCGTTCCTGGCAAAGGAAAGGCCCGTGTTCGAGGGCGACTGACCCGCATCTGCCGCCCGTGATCGTGGCCGATGTCGGGCGCCCTCCGGCGGGAGTATTTGGGGCAAGATGAAGAGGGTGGATCATGGCCGACCGGACGTTTCTGCAATGGCCGTTCTTCGACGACCGGCACCGGATGCTGGCGGCCGATCTGGATGACTGGGCGCGGGCGCATCTTGGTGCGGTGGATCACGGCGACGTGGATGCCACGTGCCGGGCGCTGGTTGCGGATCTGGGTGCGGGCGGCTGGCTGACCCATACCGGCGCCGGCGAGGGCGAGCGGCTGGATGTGCGCGCGCTGTGCCTGATCCGCGAGACGCTGGCGCGTCATGACGGGCTGGCGGATTTCGCCTTTGCCATGCAGGGATTGGGCTCCGGGGCGATTTCGCTGTTCGGCACGCCGGAACAGAAGGCCACGTGGTTGCCTCTGACGAGGGGGGGGAAGGCGCTTGCCGCCTTCGCGCTGACCGAACCGCAATCGGGATCGGACGTGGCGGCCCTGGCCACGACAGCGGTGGAGGATGGCGATTTCTTCGTGCTGAACGGGGAAAAGACCTGGATTTCCAATGGTGGCATTGCCGATCTCTACACGGTTTTCGCCCGCACCGGCGAGGGGCCGGGCGCGAAGGGGTTGTCGGCCTTCGTGGTGCCGGCGGACACGGCCGGCCTGGAGGTGGCCGAGCGGCTGGAGGTGATCGCGCCGCATCCGCTGGCGCGGCTGCGTTTTGCCGATTGCCGGGTGCCGAAATCGGCGCTGCTGGGGTCGCGCGGCTCGGGGTTCCGTATTGCCATGTCGGTTCTGGACGTGTTCCGCGCCACCGTGGCCGCTGCGGCGCTGGGTTTTGCCCGGCGGGCCCTGGACGAGGCCCTGGCGCGCGTCTCCACCCGGCAGGTGCAGGGGGCGCCGCTGTTCGATCTGCAGATGGTGCAGGGCCACATCGCCGACATGGCGCTGGAGGTGGATGCGGCGGCGCTGCTGGTCTATCGTGCCGCCTGGACCAAGGACAGCGGCGCCGCCCGCGTCACCCGCGAAGCGGCGATGGCCAAGCTGTTTTCGACCGAGGCGGCGCAGGACGTGATCGACCGCGCGGTGCAGCTGCATGGCGGCGATGGCGTGAAGTCGGGCGAGGTGGTCGAGCGGCTGTATCGTGAAATCCGCGCCCTGCGCATCTACGAGGGCGCCTCGGATGTTCAGCGCGTCGTCATCGCAAGGCAGGCGATGGCGGCCCGTCAGGGAGGGATGTGACATGCTGGGACCGTCCGGGCATATCGACAGCTTCACCCGTGACAACCTGCCCCCGCCCGACCAGTGGCCCGAGTTCCGGCTGGAGGGGTTCGACTATCCCGAATGGCTCAATGTCGGGGTCGAGTTGACCGACGCGATGGTGGCGCGCGGCTTCGGCGACCGCGTGGCGCTGATCGGCAATGGCCGACGGCGCACCTACAAGGAGCTGGCCGACTGGTCCAACCGGCTGGCGCATGTTCTGGTCGAGGATCTTGGCGTCAGGCCCGGAAACCGGGTGCTGATCCGCTCGGCCAACAACCCGGCGATGGTGGCCTGCTGGCTGGCCGCGACCAAGGCCGGGGCGGTGGTGGTCAATACCATGCCGCTGCTGCGGGCCGGCGAACTGGCCAGGATCGTGGACAAGGCCGAGGTCGCCTTCGCGCTGTGCGACACGCGGCTGATGGAGGAAATGGTGGCCTGCGCGAAGGGCTCGCGGTTCCTGAAGACCGTGGTGGGCTTTGACGGCACCTCCAACCATGATGCCGAGCTCGACCGGCTGGCGCTGGAAAAGCCGGTGCGGTTCGAGGCGGCACGGACGGGCCGCGACGACGTGGCGCTTCTGGGTTTCACCAGCGGCACCACCGGCGAACCCAAGGCGACGATGCATTTTCACCGCGATCTTCTGATCATCGCCGACGGCTATGCGCGCGAGGTGCTCGATGTCACGCCCGAGGACATTTTCGTGGGCTCGCCGCCGCTGGCCTTCACCTTCGGGCTGGGCGGGCTGGCGATCTTTCCGCTGCGCTTCGGCGCCGCGGCGGCGCTGCTGGAACAGGCAAGCCCGCCGAACATGGTGGAAATCATCCAGCAATACCGCGCCACGGTCTGCTTTACCGCGCCCACCGCCTATCGCGCCATGTTGCAGGCCATGGAGGAAGGGGCGGATCTGTCCAGCCTGCGCGCCGCCGTTTCGGCGGGCGAGACGCTTCCCGCGCCGGTCTACGAGGAATGGATGGCCAGGACCGGCAAGCCGATGCTTGACGGGATCGGGGCGACCGAGATGCTGCACATCTTCATCTCCAACCGCTTCGACGACCACCGCCCGGCCTGCACCGGACGGCCGGTGCGGGGCTATGTGGCAAGGGTGGTCGACGAGGATCTGAACGAACTGCCCCCGGGCGAGGTCGGGCGGCTCGCGGTCAAGGGGCCGACCGGGTGCCGGTATCTGGCCGACGCGCGGCAGAAGGAATACGTGCGGCAGGGGTGGAACATTACCGGCGACAGTTTCCGCATGGACGAGGACGGCCATTTCCACTTTGCCGCGCGCAATGACGACATGATCGTGTCGGCCGGCTACAACATTGCCGGGCCCGAGGTCGAGGCGGCGCTGCTGGCCCATCCGGCGGTATCGGAATGTGCCGTGGTCGGCGCCCCGGACGAGGCCCGCGGCCAGATCGTCGAGGCCCATGTGGTGCTGGCCGAGGGGTTCGAGGCAGGCCCTCTCGTGGTCAAGCTGCTGCAGGACCACGTGAAGGCGAGGATCGCACCCTACAAGTATCCGCGCGCGGTGAAGTTCCGCTCTTCCCTGCCCAAGACGCAGACGGGAAAGATTCAGCGCTTCCTGCTGCGGTCGGACACGGGCCCCGGTACGGCAGAGCCGCCTGCGTGACGGGTTCGGGCGCCGGGCCGGGCCGGATTCTTCTCGACCCGCGGGGGAATTGAGGGTTTACTGCGGGCCGGGTCGAGGAAACGGGAGGGATGGCGGCAGTGCAGCAGCATGGCCCATACTGCGCGGCAAGGCGCGACGCCCCGTCAACGCCCGCGTTGACAGGGAGGGGGGCGCTCAATACCCTAATTCTGCATAAGACTACCGATTTATTCGGGAACGAGGGGGATATCGCCGTCCCCGACAAGAAAACATCAAAGGGAGGAACGACAAGATGAACCTGAAGAAACTGATTGCCACCGTGTCGTTGGCGGTGCTGGCGGGTGCGGCGTCCGCCGGCGGCGCAAAGATCGGCATGATCACCACGCTGTCGGGCGGTGGCGCGGGGCTGGGCATCGACGTGCGCGACGGCTTCATGCTGGCGGTCAAGCAGTCGGGCAACCCCGATATCGAGGTGATCGTCGAGGA
>JALTNO010000145.1 GCA_027000645.1 Paracoccaceae bacterium
GGGCTGCGCCCCCTCGCCCCGGTCGGATCGGCCCCGCCGATCCGAAACACCCGCCTGCCGAGAAGATCCGCCCCGACGGCCGGCTTACCCGCGCACCGCGCCCTCGCCGCGCACCAGATACTTGAAACTGGTCAGCTGCGCCGCCCCCACCGGCCCGCGCGCATGCATCTTGCCGGTGGCGATGCCGATTTCCGCCCCCATGCCGAATTCGCCCCCGTCGGCAAACTGGGTCGAGGCATTGAGCATCAGGATCGCGCTGTCCAGCCGCTCGAAGAACCGGCCCGCTGCGGCCTCGTCCTCGGTGATGATGCAGTCGGTATGGGACGACCCGAAGAGGCGGATATGAGCAATCGCCTCGTCGATATCCGCAACCGGCCTGGCGGCAATGATCATGTCCAGATATTCCCGCCCCCAGTCATCCTCCGAGGCCGCCACCGTACCCTCGATTTCCCGCAAGGCACCGGCCGCGCGCACCTCGACCCCGGCCTCGATCAGCGCACCGATCACCGTGCGGCCGATGTCCTCGACCACGTCGCGATGGATCAGCAGACACTCGACGGCGCCGCAGATGCCGGGGCGGCGGGTCTTGGCGTTCATCACCACGCGCAGCGCCTTCTCGGCATCCGCCGCGCGGTCGATATATATGTGAACGATTCCCTCCAGATGGGCGAAAACCGGAACCCGCGCCTCGCGCTGCACCAGCCCCACCAGCCCCTTGCCGCCGCGCGGCACGATCACGTCGATATGCTCGGTCATGGTCAGCATCTCGCTCACCGCCGCGCGATCACGGGTGGGAACCAGCTGGATCGCCGCCTCGGGCAGCCCGGCGGCGTGCAGCCCCGCGAGCAGGCAGGCATGAATGGCCTGCGAGGAATGAAAGCTTTCCGACCCGCCGCGCAGGATCACCGCATTGCCCGATTTCAGGCACAGCGCGCCCGCATCCGCCGTCACGTTGGGGCGGCTTTCATAGATCACGCCGATCACCCCCAGCGGCGTGCGCACACGCTGGATGTGCAGCCCCGAGGGCATGTCCCATTCGGCCATGACCTCGCCCACCGGGTCGGGCTGGGCAGCCACCGCGCGCAGACCCGAGACGATGCCGTCGATCCGCGCCTCGTCCAGCATCAGCCGATCCATCATGGCCGCGCTCAGCCCCTTCTCGCGCCCATGGGCCATGTCCCTTTCATTGGCGGCGATGATGTCGGCCCGGTTTTCCCACACCGCGTCCGCCGCCGCCTCGAGCGCCGCGGCCCGGGTCGAGGCATCGGCAAAGGCCAGCTCCTGCGCCGCGGCCTTCGCACGGCTGCCGATCTCGGCCATCAGGGCGGGAATGTTGTCGAGATCCTTCATCTTCGGTCGCCTTCCTTGCAGTTCGGCACCTGCGGAGAAAAACGCAGGCTGTGCGGTGTTTCCGTCATTCTAGCCGATCGCGGCCGGGTGTCACAGTGCCATGTCGTCCCGGTGGATCAGCACCGCGCGCCCGGGATAGCCCAGAATCGACTCGATCTCCGAGGATTTCCGCCCCCGGATCGCCGCCGCCTCGGCCGAGGTATAGCGGGTCAGCCCCTGCCCCATGCGCTGCCCGCCGGGGCCGATGATCGCTACCGGATCGCCGCGGCCGAATTCGCCCTCGACCGAAACGATGCCGGCAGGCAGCAGGCTCTTGCCCGAGGCCAGCGCGCGGGCCGCCCCCGCATCCACCCGCACCTCTCCGCGCGGCTTCATGGCGGCAATCCAGCGCTTGCGCGCCGCCGCCGGGTCAAGCCGGGCGGGGAACCATGTGGCCGGAGCCCCCTCTTCCAGCGCCCGCAGCGGGTTGCGCCGCGACCCTTCGGCTATCGCCATGGCGCAACCGGCCGAGGTGGCCAGCCGCGCGGCCATCAGCTTGGTCTTCATCCCTCCCTTGGACAGGCCGGAGCCGGCATCACCGGCCATGGCCTCGATCTCGGGGGTGACCGCCTCGATCACGTCGAGCCGCCGCGCCGAAGGATCCGCAGCGGGGTTGGCGGTATAGAACCCGTCCACGTCCGACAGCAGGATCAGCCGGTCCGCCCCCACGGTCACGGCCACCTGCGCGCCCAGACGGTCATTGTCGCCATAGCGGATCTCGTCTGTGGCGATGGTGTCGTTTTCGTTGACGATCGGCACCGCGCCGAGGCCCAGCAGCGTCCCCAGCGTTGCCCGCGTGTTCAGATAGCGCCGGCGGTCGGCGCTGTCCTCAAGCGTCACCAGCACCTGCGCGGCGGTGATCCCGTGGGGGGCCAGCACCTCCTCATAGGCACGGGCCAGCCGGATCTGGCCCACGGCGGCGGCCGCCTGCGCCTGCTCGAGCGAAAGCTGCGAATCGCCCAGCCCCAGCACCCCGCGCCCCAGCGCGATCGAGCCGGACGAGACCAGCACCACATCGCTGCCCCGCCCCCTGAGCCAGGCCACGTCATGCGCCAGCGAGGCCAGCCAGTCGGCCCGCATCCGGCCGCTGGAACGGTCCACCAGCAGCGACGAGCCGATCTTGACCACGACCCGGCGGGCATCGCTCAGGGCCGCCATGGGCGCGCCTCCGCTACCGGCTTGCGGCGCAGGCGATCCGCGTCGATGCGCCCCCGCAGCACGCGCAGCACCTCGGTCAGCCCCTCGCCGCTGACGGCAGAGACGGGCAGAACCGGCCCGCCCGAGACCTGCTCCAGCTCGGCCAGGGCCTCGGCCCGGCGGGCGGGGTCCAGCGCGTCGATCTTGTTCAGCGCCGTCACCCGCGGCTTCTCGGCCAGCTTGCCGCCATAGGCCTGCAATTCGTCGATGATGGTCCGCCAGTCGCCGGCGATGTCCCCCGAGGTGCCGTCTACCAGGTGCAGCAGCACCGCGCAGCGTTCCACATGGCCGAGGAATCGGTCGCCCAGCCCGTGTCCCTCATGGGCGCCGGCAATCAGGCCGGGGATGTCGGCAACCACGAATTCCACCCCGTCCACGCCGACAACGCCCAGATTGGGATGCAGCGTCGTGAACGGGTAATCGGCAATCCTGGGCCGCGCGTTCGAGGTGGCCGCCAGAAAGGTGGACTTGCCCGCATTGGGCAGGCCCAGCAGGCCCACGTCGGCAATCAGCTTCAGCCGCAGCCACAGGGTGCGCTCCACCCCCGGCTGGCCGGGATTGGCGCGGCGCGGGGCCTGGTTGGTCGAGGACTTGAAATGCAGGTTGCCCCAACCGCCATTGCCGCCGCGCGCCAGTTCGACGCGCTGGCCCACCTCGGCCAGGTCGGCAATCACCGTTTCCCGGTCCTCGTCGAGGATCTCGGTCCCCACCGGCACCCGCAGCACGATGTCCTCGCCGTCGCGCCCGGTGCGCTGCCGGCCCATGCCCGGCCGGCCGTTCTGGGCGAAAAAATGCTGCTGATAGCGGAAATCGATGAGCGTGTTCAGCCCCTCGACCGCCTCGGCCCAGACCGAGCCCCCCCTGCCGCCATCACCGCCGTCGGGGCCGCCATATTCGATATACTTCTCGCGGCGGAAGCTGATACAGCCGTTCCCCCCCGCGCCCGAGCGGATGTGGACCCTTGCAAGATCGAGAAATTTCATGGGGTTCCTCTATCGCAAAGGCCCGGCAGGGGGCAATCACAGTTTCCGGCTGTAGGTCCAGGTGGGCACGGTTGCGCCACGGGCGACCGAGAAGCTTTCGGCATCGCCCAGATATTCGAAGCCGCAATTGGTCAGCACCCGCGCCGAGGCCGGGTTGTCCTGAAAGACGCTGGCGAACATGGTGGCATTGCCCAGCGGATTGGTCGAAACCAGCGCCTCGACCGCCTGGCTGGCGATACCGCTGTTCCAGAAGATCGGCGCCACCCAGTATGAGACCTCGGACTGGTTGCGGTCCAGCCGGCGCAGGGAAATGATCCCCTTCAGCTCGGGACCGCCGGACTTGCCGCCGTCCATGGCCCAGATGTCCTCGTCGCGGTCCTCGGACAGGGCGCGGCTCACATAGGCCTCGGCCGCGCCGGGCGGCAGGGGGTGCGGAATGGTCGAGGTCATGCGCGCCACCCGTTCGTCGCCTGCGTAAAGCTCGATCAGACCCACGTCCGAGCGCCGCAGCGGCCGCAGGTCGAAGGTTTCGGTTTCGATGACCGGCTGGTTTATGATCGCGTCCATTTTCATTCGGTGTGCTCCTCCTCCGAACACATCGCCCCCTACAGGGGAATCCTGTCCTGCCCGTGGCCCGATACCGGCCTGTTCGTGGCGTCAGGTAATCATCCCGTATCGGATCGCAAGGGCGTCTGCCTGGAAACGTGAAGGGGGACCGGCATCTTCAGCCGATCCCCCATGAATGTTCAGTGCTTCGGGTTACGGCTTACTCGGCGGCCTCCGGTACCGGCAGAACCGAAATGAAGGTGCGGCCCTTGAGGCCCTTGTGGAACTTCACGGCGCCTTCGACGGTGGCAAAGATGGTGTGATCCTTGCCCATGCCCACGCCCTGACCGGGCCAGAACTTGGTGCCGCGCTGACGCACGATGATGTTGCCCGGAATCACGCGCTGGCCGCCATACAGCTTGACGCCAAGGCGGCGCCCCGCGGAATCGCGGCCGTTACGGGACGAACCACCTGCTTTCTTGTGTGCCATGGCTGGTTACTCCTTCTCGGCGACCAGTTTCCTGGCCTGTTCGATCCAGCCTTCGCGCTGGATCCGGCCCTTGAACGAAAGCTTTTCGTCCATCGCGGCCACGTCTTCCTCGGTCCAGGCGGCAATCTGGGCGAAGGTGGTCACCCCGGCCTCGTGCAGCTTCTTTTCGAGCGCCGGACCGACGCCGGAAAGCTGCTTCAGGTCGTCGGCAGCGGCCGGCGCCTCGGCCTTCGGGGCTGCCTTGGCCTTCGGGGCCGCCTTCGTCTTCGGAGCCGCCTTGGCAGCGGCCGGCACCGATCCCGCCCCGATGGCGGCCTTGACGCCGGTCTTGTCGGCACCCGATTCGAGTATCTCGGTGATCCGCACCAGCGTCAGCTTCTGCCGGTGCCCCTTGGTCCGCTTGGAGCTGTGCTTGCGCCGGCGGCGAACGAAGTGGATGAGCTTTTCACCCTTGATCTGGTCGATCACCTCGGCCTGAACGGCGGCGCCATCGACGAAGGGCGCGCCGACGACCGGCTTTTCGCCGCCCAGCATCAGGATTTCGTTGAACTGGATCTTTTCGCCAGCGTCCGCAGCCAGTTTCTCGACCCGGAGCACATCGCCCGGCTGAACCTTGTACTGCTTGCCGCCGGTCTTGAGGACCGCAAACATGCGCATTTCCTTTTCTCTTCCGCGTCCTGTGGTCCCCGGATCTCCGGGCGTTTCCGGCCAGCGGCCACCTCGAACGGCGCGTCTTTCAAGACGTGGTTGTTTCAGGACGTGCCTGTCGTTTCAGGACGCGTCCGACATGTCCGCGCGAACAGATGCCCGGCGGGACGGCGGTGTATCCTCCGATTCCGCGGCAAAGTCAAGCACTCCGTGACCCCCGCGCGCCCCCTGCCCGCCGGCGCGCCCGACCGGCGTATTTCCCGCCCTTTACCCCCTTGACGAAACCGAAAAGAAAGAGCATCTAGCCAACCCGGATGGGGCCGTAGCTCAGTTGGGAGAGCGCGTCGCTCGCATTGACGAGGTCAGGGGTTCGATTCCCCTCGGCTCCACCATCCCGCTTCCTGCCGATGAATCCCTGCCGCCCGAAACCCTGCCGGCAGATCATTTGCGCAGTCCCGGCAGACCGGTCCCGGCACGAATTGCAAGGACCCGACTCGCGAAGACACTGAAACGAGCGGAACGAATCAGGCTGTTGTCCCGGCGCACCAGCACGGCCTCTCGCGCGCACCAGACCGGCGGGGGGCCGTGCTGGTG
>JALTNO010000146.1 GCA_027000645.1 Paracoccaceae bacterium
GCGTGGCGCGCGCTGAGGCCGAGGCGCGGGCGCATGATCTGCTTGACCGGGTGGGGCTGGCCGGGCGGGCCGACCATCGCCCGGCGGCGCTGTCGGGGGGCGAGCAGCAGCGCGTGGCCTTCTGCCGGGCTCTGGCCAACCGTCCGCGGCTGCTTCTGGCGGACGAGCCGACCGGCAATCTCGACCCCGAGACCTCGGAGCAGGTTTTCGCGGCGATGATGGAGCTGGTGGCCGACAGCGGGCTTTCGGCGCTGATTGCCACGCACAATCACGGCCTTGCGGCGCGGATGGACCGGGTTGTGCGACTGGAGGCGGGCCGGTTGCGCGACGGGGCACGAGCGCCTTGACCTGAATCATTGTCTTTGCCGGCCCCGCGGGCGATGCTTGCGGGGAGATGGAACCGCGGGGATGTATTCCCGGCGGAGAAGGGCAACGCGAAGGAGAGCCGCCATGCGGATCCTTTCCATCATTGCGGGGGCAGTGTTTGCGGTTTCCGGTTCGGCCGCTCTGGCGCAGGATGTCGAGAGGGGGGGCGAATATTACCGGACCAACTGTGCCACCTGCCACGGGATCGAGGCCACCGGGCAGGGGCCGATGGCCGGTGTTCTGGTCATCAAGCCCGCCGATCTGACCCGCCTTGCGGCCGACAATGGCGGTGTGTTTCCGCTCAGGCGGGTGATCCGCCGCATCGACGGGCGCGATCCTCTGGTCAGCCATGGCAGCCCGATGCCGATCTTCGGGCAGTTCTTCGAGGGGCGCGACGTGGTGCTCAAGGCGCCGGACGGGCAGCCGATCATCACCAGCGAACCGATCGCCGATCTCGTTGCCTATCTCGAGACCCTGCAGGTTCACTGAGGGAGTATCGGGGCGGCCGGTCCCGGCAGGGGAAGGGGGCTCTGCCCCCTCGGCCCTTGCGGGCCTCACCCCCGGAGTATTTTCGGCAAGATGAAGGTGGGGGGAGTGCCGGTTCAGTCGCAGATGCCTTTCAGGTCGGCGTCCTTCCATGGCAGGTAGACGTCGCTGGTCCGGCGGTCGGGAAGGTCCGCGACGGGCATGGCCGCGGCAAGCATGTCGTGCAGGCGCCTGGTGCGGGCCGCTTGCGGGGCGAGCGAGCGGCAGCAGACGTATTCCTCGACAATGGCGCCCTGCTGTTCATAGCCGAAGCTCAGGAAGTCGGCCTTGCCGGAACCGGAGAGGTCGAACAGGTAGGGATCGTCGCTTTCGCCATGTTCGGCTGCTGCCTGCAGGGGCGAATAGCCGGTGAGTTTCCGGTTCTGCCACTGCCAGACATGGGTCAGTTCGTGCGAAAGCAGCATTGCCCGGACCAGGTAGATCCGCTCGGGCCAGCCCGGGGCGTAATTGTCCGTGTACCAGTCCGTGGTGAAGAAGATCCTGTTGAACAGCGTCACCGCCGCCGGGCGGGTGGTCACGATTTCGTCCTTCGGAGGGGGCAGGATGCGTTCGCGGCAGGTCACGCGCGGGCGGGCCTTGCGGCGAAAGGTGAAGCTGCCCACCGGAGCGCCCTCGACCAGTCGCACCTTTGCCGGATCGAGCGCATCGCCCTGGATGGTGCGGGCAAGGGCGGCCTCGGTTTCGGTGAGCCGGCGGCCGCAGGCGGCGAGGAGGAGCAGCAGCACAAGCAGCAGCAGGTACGGCATCACGGCCGCCGCTCCGGTGCGGGCGGCGTCTGACTGCAGGCCGGTTGGGACGGATGGTTTCACGCGCATTGCAGGCTCATCCCCGGAAGCCGGTCTGAAAGGTGCGTCTTCGGCGCCCGGGGTCGGTCATGGCGGGCGGCGGCAATCGCATGGATCCGGTCAAGGTTGCGCATCGGGCGTTCCCTGGGCGGTATAGAAGGTCGCGGTGGCGGTGGCGACGATCCTGCCACTGTCCTCTTCGGTCATTTCGGCGATGGTCAGATCCAGAGCCTGCACCCAGTCGGCGAAGTTCTCCGACAGGATCCTGTGCGCGCGTTCCGGTGTCATCTGCGGCATTCTCGCGTTTCCATCTCCGCGAACTTAGCCATGCCCGCCCCTTGCGGGCAAGAGCCGCCGTCAGCGCCGGGGCTTTGCCCGCAGGGTGGGGGTGGCCCGTGTCGGATCTTCGGGCCAGGGATGGCGAGGGTAGCGGGCGCGCATCTCCTTGCGGACATCGGCGTAGGAGCCGCGCCAGAACCCCGGCAGGTCGCGGGTGACCTGCACCGGGCGTCCGGCCGGCGACAGCAGGGTGATCTTCAGCGCCACTCCGCCGCAGCGGGGGTGTTCGGTCACGCCGAAGAGTTCCTGCAGGCGCAGCGCGATTTCCGGCCCGTCCTCGCCATAGTCGATGGGGGCCTTGCGTCCCAGCGGGGTGGTGAAGGCGGGCGGGGCGAGGCGGTCGAGCGTCTGTCGCTGATCCCATGTCAGCGCGGCCTCGAGCGCCGGCAGCGGGTCAAGGCGTTTCCAGTCCTCGGCGCTGCGCACCCCGTCCAGCGCCGGCAGCAGCCATTCCTCCAGCCGCGCCATCAGGCCGGCTTCCGAGAAATCGGGCAGATCCGCCCCCTGTGCCCGGGCCAGTTCCACCCGGGCGGCCAGCCGTCTTGCGCCGCCCCTCAGCCGCAGGCCCAGCTCGCGCACGCCGTCGAGCATGGCCCGTGCCACCGCATCGGCAGGCACATCCTTCCAGATGCGGTCGTCCAGCACCAGCGCGCCCAGCCGTTCCTGCCGCCGCGCCACCACCCGGCGGTCGCGTTTCGACCATTCGCAGATCTCGTGCCATCGGATCCGGTCGGCGAACAGGGCGCGGATCTCGGCCGCGGTGATCGCAGCGGCAAGGCGGATGCGGGCTTCGCGCGGATCGCCGTCGGTGTCGATGGCGACCAGGAAGGGCGCTGCCGCCAACGGGTCGTCTTCGGGCAGTACCGCCCCCTTGCCGCCCGAGAGCAGATAGCGCGGGGCATCGCCCTTGCGCCGTTTGCCGATGCGGTCGGGCCAGGCCAGGGCGGCCATGGCGCCGGGGCTCATGCCCGGTCCGGGCGGGGCGGTCAGGGCCTTGCGCAGCCGCCCTGCCTCGGCCGCGATGCGCTCGCATGCCTCGCGGTCGATCCGGTAGGGGCGCTGGCGCCGGAACCGGTCGGGATCGTTCAGGGCTTCGAGCCGCAGCGACAGGTCGCAGGGCGCGCCGCGCAGCGGGTCGCGGGATTCGGCCAGTGCCGCCAGCGGAGCCGCCTGTGCGCCCGCCTGCGTCAGCATGTGCGCCAGCCGCGGGTGCAGGGGCAGGGCAGCCAGTTTCCGGCCGTGGTCGGTGATGCGGTCGCGATCGTCCAGCGCCCCCAGCAGCCGCAGCAGGGCGCGCGCCTCGGCCATTGCCGGGGCGGGGGGCGGGGTCAGGAAGGGCAGGTCGTCTTCATGGCCGCCCCATTGCGCTAGCTCCAGTGCCAGACCGGTCAGGTCGGCGGATTCGATCTCGGCCGGGGGATAGGCGGCCAGCGCGCCCTCTTCCCCCCTTGTCCACAGCCGGTAGCACAGCCCTTCGGCCACCCGCCCGGCGCGGCCGCGGCGCTGGTCGGCCTCGGCGCGGGTCACCCGTTCGGTGACCAGCCGCGACATGCCCGAGCCGGGATCGAACCGGGCCCGGCGGGCAAGCCCCATGTCCACCACCACGCGCACGTCCTCGATGGTCAGCGAGGTTTCGGCGATCGAGGTGGCCAGCACCACCTTGCGGCCTTCGGCCAGCGGGGCGATGGCCGCGCGCTGGGCGGAAAAGGGCATGGCCCCGAACAGCGGGCGCAGCGTGCAATCGGCGGGCAGGCGCCCCTTCAGCGTGGCCTCGGCGCGGCGGATTTCGGCCTCGCCCGGCAGGAACACCAGGATGGCGCCGCCCATCCGGCGGGTTTCGGCTTCGGCGCGCTGCACCAGATCGGCCAGGGCGGCCTCGCGCTGGCGGCCCGATCCGGCCGGGCGGTCGAGCCAGCGGGTTTCCACCGCGAAGCTGCGCCCGCGCGCGGTGACCACCGGCGCCTGCATCAGTTCGCCCACCGGGGCGGCGTCGAGCGTCGCCGACATGGCCAGCAGCATCAGGTCGTCGCGCAGCGCCTCGGCCACTTCGAGGCCGAGCGCCAGCCCCAGATCGGCGTTGAGGGAACGTTCGTGGAATTCGTCGAAGATCACCGCGCCGATGCCGGGCAGGTCGGGTTCGTCCTGCAGCATGCGGGTGAGGACGCCTTCGGTGACCACCTCGATCCGGGTCTGGCGCGACAGCTTCGTGGCCCCGCGCATTCGGTAGCCGACGGTCTGTCCCGCCGTTTCGCCCAGGGTTTCGGCCATGCGCTCGGCCGCGGCGCGGGCGGCCAGCCGGCGGGGTTCGAGCATCACGATCCGGCCGCGCACCAGCCCGGCCTCGAGCAGCGCCAGCGGCACCCGCGTCGTCTTGCCCGCGCCGGGTGGCGCCTGCAGCACCGCGCGGCCCCGGGCGCGCAGGCGGGCCAGAAGTTCGGGCAGGGCTTCGTCGATGGGCAGTGGCGGGATCATCGCCGCCTTATCGCCAAAGCCGGCGGCCGCGTCCAGACCGTGCCCGTGCGTCCTCTTCGCCTCTGCCCGGCTGCGACGGCGGGGCGACTTGCCGGGTGATTTCCGTCCGGTTGTCGGGGGCAGGCGCGTTCCGGGCGGTGGCCGATGGCGGGGCCTCCGGCGGGAGTATTTGTGGCAAGATGAAGAACAACAGGGCGAAAGGTGCCGGTGCGTTCGGGCCGGCAGGAGCCGGGCTGCGGTCATCCGGGGTCCTGGCTTGCGTCTACTCCCGCCGGGTCAGGCCGACCGGGCCGTAGGTGGTGCGAAGGCTTGCGCCGGTGGCGCGCATCAGCCCGTTTTCGCCCTTCTCGTAGCTGATGGTCAGCGGCACTACGCGGCGTTTCTTCATGTCCCTGACCGGATAGCCGTCAACGCGCCGGAACTGGCCGACGCAGGTGACCGTCCCGCGCTGCTCGACGCGTCCGGTCATGATGACCCGCGTGCGCCGACCGCCGTCGAAAATGTTCACGTCCGTGGTGCACAGTTCCCGGTCGGGCCGGTCGCGGAGCACCGCGAACAGGGCGCTCAGAGGGTCGATGGTGCCACCCTGGGTGGTGGGGTCCAGCGGTTCGACCTCGCCATCCTCCACCGTGCCGCCGACGAGGCGCGGTACGCCGGCGTCATAGACGAGGCGCGCGTTGGAAACGCGCGAGCCCGTATTGACCTGCTCGACATATTCGTCCGGCCACAGCCTGCCGCCTTCGCTGCGCCCGCGCGCGCGCATCACGAATCCCATGTCCCGGAACAGCCGCACCAGCCCGGTGGTGCCGAAACGGGCGGTTACTTCGTAGTCGGCCTTGTCCAGCCGGCCGTCGATGGTCAGTTCCCCGACCTTGAAGCCCAGCGCGGTGACATCGAACCGCGCCGACAGCGCCTGTTCGCCCGCCATTGCCGGTACGGCCGGGCCGGGCCACCATGCCGACAGGATCAGCGACAGGACAAGACCGAACCGTGAGCGCATGACCTCTCCGCATCGATACTGGACAACCGATCAGTCGCACGGCATGAACGCGGCGGCAACCCGGACCGGTGACGATGAACATAGAAGAACTGGCTGACAGGATCCTGACAGGCGATCGCCGGGCGTTGGCCCGCGCCATCACCCTGGTGGAGAGCCGGCGCGAGGATCACCGCGCGCAGGCGACCGAGCTGCTCGACCGATTGCGCGAGCAGGTGAGGCGCAACCGGCGCGAGGCGCTGCGGATCGGGCTTTCGGGCACGCCGGGGGTGGGCAAGTCCACCTTCATCGAAAGCTTCGGCTGCATGCTGACCGGGCCGAACTG
>JALTNO010000147.1 GCA_027000645.1 Paracoccaceae bacterium
CCCACGACCCGGCATTCGCGCGCGATCTGGGTTTTGCCGCCCGGCTGGAAGGACATGGGAGAATCGCCGATCCGGGGCGGTACGTGAAGGATCTCGCTGCGCATGCGGAGCGGCATGGCTGCCGCATCCTTCGCGCCGAAGTCGAGGATTTCGCGCGCGCAAACGGCCGCGTCACCGGGGTCCGGGCCGGCGGAGAAACCATTCCCTGCGACGCGGCCGTGATCGCGGCCGGCATCTGGTCGGGGCCGCTGGCGGCCAGGCTGGGACTGCACGTGCCGCTGGAAAGCGAACGCGGCTATCATATCGAGCTGTGGGAGCCCTCGATCATGCCGAAATCGCCGGTCATGGTGGTGTCCGGCAAGTTCGTGATGACCCCGATGGAGGGGCGCCTGCGCCTTGCCGGGATCGTGGAGTTCGGCGGGCTCGACGCGCCGCCCTCGCACGCGCCATTCGCGCTGCTCAGGCGCAAGCTGGGCACCGTTCTGCCCGGCATCCGCTACCGCGAGGTCACCCATTGGATGGGCCATCGCCCGACGCCGGCGGACTCGATCCCGGTAATCGGAGAGATCCCGGGCCTGAAAGGGGTCTATGCGGGATTTGGCCACCATCACGTCGGCCTGACCGGCGGGCCGAGGACCGGACAGTTGCTGGCGCAGATGATCTCGGGCCGCAAGACCGATATTGACCCGAGCCCCTATTCCCCGGCACGATTCAGCCAGGGCCTGGACGCCACCCCCACCTGATTTCCGCAACCGCCGATGAGCGCGGCAACGATCATGGTGCCGATGGTCTTCGTGCTGATCGCGTTTCCCGAACTGGCGACATGGCTGCCCGAGAACATCCGGTAAGGGCCCGGCGGCTGATGGCCGGCCCGCCTACCAGTGCAGGTAGTAGCTGTTGCCGACGCCCAGCGTGACATAGGCCGGCCCGCAGGCCTTGCCGACCGAGACGCCGCCCGCCGCCCCGCCCGAACCGATGCCGATATTGGCATTCACCTGCGCCGGCGCAGTGCATTTTTCGCAACCGGCGACAAACAGCCCGGACATCAGGACAAGGGCGAACTTGCGCACGCGGCCACCTCTCTTCGATCCTGCCCGGAGGGAAGCCGGGCACCGGTCATTCTGGCCATGCCACGGTCGATCCGTCAACACTCTTCGGCGCCGGCGGCAAGACTCAGCGCCAGTCGAAGAAGGACGGCCCGGCCCGGTTCAGGATGTCCCGCGCCATTTCACGCCCCAGCTCGGCCCCGTCCTCGACCAGGCAGCTGCGGTCCTCGGCGATGGATTCCGAGCCGTCCGGGCGCAGCACCTCGCCCCGCAGGCGCAGGGTGACGCCGTCCAGCTCGGCCGTGCCAGCGATGGGAGTTTCGCATGAGCCGTCAAGCGCGGCCAGAAAGGCCCGTTCGGCCGCGAGCCGCTGGCCGGTCGGCGTGTCGTGGATCGCCGCCAGCATCTCCGCCATGCGGGCGTCATTGGCGCGGCGCTCGATGCCGATGGCGCCCTGGGCCACCGCCGGCAGCATGTCGTCGGGAGAAATCGGGGTTGCGGGGACATCGCCCATGCCCAGCCGGTTCAGCCCCGCCATGGCGAGGAAGGTGCATTCGGCCACCCCCTCGGACAGCTTGCGCAGGCGGGTTTGGACGTTGCCGCGGAACTCGACCACCCGCAGATCGGGACGGCGGTTGAGCAGCTGCGCCCGACGGCGCAGGGACGAGGTGCCGACGACGGCCCCTTCCGCCAGTTCGGAAATCGCGGATGCCGATGGCGACACGAAGGCGTCGCGCACGTCCTCGCGCGGCAGGAAGCAGTCCAGGATCAGGCCGGCGGGCTGATCCACCGGCATGTCCTTCATGGAATGCACCGCGATGTCGATGCGGCCGGCCAGCAACGCCTCCTCGATTTCCTTGGTAAAGAGCCCCTTGCCGCCCAGTTCCTTGAGCGGCTTGTCCCTGGCGATCAGCGAAGCGTCGTCGCCGGTGGTCTTTATGACGACGATCTCGAACGCCTCCTCGGGCAGGTCGAAGGCCTCGGCCAGCCGGCGGCGGGTTTCATGCGCCTGGGCAAGCGCGAGCGGCGAACCTCGAGTGCCGATGCGCAGCGGGGCGGCGGGGGTGGGAAGCGGTGCGGTCATGCGGCACCTTTAGTCGCGCGGGCGGGGCGTGACAACTGCCCGGCCTTGACAAATTGCCGCCCTGGGTTGACGTGCGGGGGAGTGACAGGTGACGGCGACAGGGAACGGGGGCTGAGATGGCCGGAACGAAGAAGCTGCTGCGGGCGCTGGCGGGCGAGGCGATGGAGGTGCCGCCGATCTGGATGATGCGGCAGGCCGGGCGCTATCTGCCCGAATACCGCGCCACGCGGGCGCAGGCGGGGGATTTCCTGTCGCTGTGCTACAATCCCGATCTGGCGGCAGAGGTGACGTTGCAACCGATCCGGCGCTTCGGCTTCGATGCGGCGATCCTGTTTGCCGACATTCTTCTGGTGCCGCAGGCGCTTGGCGCCGACCTGTGGTTCGAGACCGGCGAAGGACCGCGGCTTTCGACGGTGACGACGGAGGAGGATCTGGCGCGGCTGAAACCGGCCGGGGCGATTCACGATCACCTGGCGCCGGTTTACGAGACCGTGCGGATACTCGCGCGGGAGCTGCCGGAGGAGGTGGCGCTGATCGGCTTTGCCGGGGCGCCATGGACGGTGGCGACCTACATGGTGGCCGGGCGGGGCACGCCGGACCAGGGGCCGGCCCATGCCCTCATGGCCGGGAACCCGGCCCTGTTCGACGCGCTGATCGAGCGGTTGACCGAGGCCACCATCGCCTATCTTTCCCGCCAGATCGAGGCCGGGGCCGAGGTGGTGAAGATCTTCGACAGCTGGGCCGGGTCGCTCAGGGGCGCGGCGTTCGACCGCTATGCCGTTGCGCCCTGCCGGCGGATCACGCAAGCGCTGAAGGAGCGGCATCCGGGAATTCCGGTGATCGGCTTTCCGCGCGAGGCGGGAGATCGCTATGCGGGTTTTGCCCGTGCCACCGGTGTCGATTGCGTGGCGCTGGACAATTCGGTCGATCCCGAATGGGCGGCGGCCCATGTGCAGATAGATGGCTGCGTGCAGGGCAATCTGGATCCGCGGCACATGGTCACCGGCGGCCCGGCGCTGGTGGAGGCAACGCGCCGGGTGGTCGAGGCGTTCTCGGGCGGGCCGCACATCTTCAACCTGGGTCACGGGATCACGCCAGAGGCAGACCCCGCCAATGTGCAACTGATGATCGACACGGTGCGGGGGCGCGGCTGAGGGGGCTCTGCCCCCTCCGGGCCTCTGGCCCGTTCACCCCCGGAGTATTTTGGGCAAGATGAAGGGAGGCGCAGGTCACGCGCGGCCGAGCTCGCGCAGGATTTCCTTGCGATGCTGGTCGCGGACGGGGCTCGCCGGCGGCTGCCAGTCGGGCGCGTCAGTGAAGCGTGGCGCGGGGGCGGCCTGGAGCGTGCCGTGGGCGTTCACCCAGGTGTGACGGGCCTTGTTCATCGGGTGTTCGCCGGCTTCCTGCGGGGACAGGACCGGGGCCACGCAGGCGTCGGTGCCGAGGAAGAGCCTGCTCCATTCGTCGCGGGTTCTGGTGGCGAACAGCTCGGCCAGACGGCGAGTGAGCGCGGGCCAGAGGGCGCGGTCGAACTGGTGGCGGAAATCGGGATCCTCGGCGAGGCCCATCAGGTCGAGGAAGGTGGCGTAGAACTTGGGTTCGAGGCATTGCACGGACATGAAACCGCCATCGGCGGTGAGGTAGGTGCGGGACCAGTGAGGGCCGTCGAGCAGGCTTTCCCCGCGCTGCATGGACAGGTTGCCGGTCTGGGCGAGGCTCATCAGCAGGTTCATCATGTGCGCCGAGCCGTCATAGATTGCCGCATCGACCACCGTGCCGCGGCCGGTGGCGCGGGCCTTCAGCAGGCCGGCCAGCAGACCCACCGCCAGATACAGCGCACCCCCGCCGATATCGCCCACCAGCGTGGCCGGGGTCAGGGGCGGTTCACCCGGCGGCGAGGCGTACCACAGCGCGCCGGAGAGCCCGATATAGTTCAGGTCGTGGCCGGCGGCGTGGGCAAGCGGCCCCTCCTGCCCCCAGCCGGTCATGCGGCCATAGACCAGGGCCGGGTTGATCGCGTGGCAGACTTCGGGGCCGAGTTGCAGGCGCTCCATGACGCCGGGGCGGAAGCCTTCGATCAGCCCGTCGGCGGTGGCGACCAGAGATCTGAAGATGTCGTTGTCGGCCGGGTTCTTGAGGTCGAGCGCGATCGAACGCTTGCCGCGATCGAGCAGCGAGCCTTCGGGCATTCCGGGCGTCACCCCGCCGCCCTTGCGGTGCACCACGATCACGTCGGCGCCCAGATCGGCCATCAGCATCCCCGTGAAGGGACCGGGGCCGAGCCCCTCGACCTCGATGATGCGGATACCGTTCAGCATGACCCCTCCTTCCGTCCGTGGCGCACCGAGGGTTTCATCGCGGCGGAGCGAAGGCAAGCGCGCCGTTGCGTTGCGGCGGTGCGTTGCCGCCCCTTTGCAGGCGGCGGCGGAATTCGCGCGGGGCAAGACCGGTGCCGCGGGCAAAGACGCGCGAGAAATGGGCCGGATCGGAAAAGCCCAGCTCATACCCCACCTGGGCCACCGGCAGGTCGGTATATGTCAGCAGGCGGCGAGCTTCGCGCAGCATCCGGTCGGCCACGACACGCGATGCCGACCTGCCGGTGGCCTGGCGCACGATGCGGTTCAGATGCGTGGGCGATATCGCCAGCTGCGCGGCGTAGTCGGCAATGCCGGGACGGCGGCGGAACTGCTGCTCGACCAGTTTTTCGAAACGCCGGAACAGGGGGTGTTCGCGCGGCGAATCGGCGCGCCCGGCTTCTTCGGCGATGGCCCGGGCCATCAGGCCGATCATCACGCCGGCCAGCGATCTGAGCACCTGCGCGCGTGCAAATCCGTGACCGGCATGCTCGGTAAGGAGCCGTTCGCCGAGTCGGCGCAGATCCTCCGAAAGCGGGACCGGCTGCGCCCTGTGCAGCGACGGGCGAAGCCCCTCGCCGGCGCGGAGCGTTTCGTCGAGGAAATCCGAGGTCAGCGTGATGACCCAGCCCTGCGTTTCAGGGGTGAAGGCAAATCCGTGGACGATCCCGCTGGGGATGTTGAGGGCCATGCGGGGCGCAAGGGGAATGCTGCAGCCGTCTAGCTCTGCCATGCCGCCGCCCGAAACGATCAGCAGGAACTGGTGCAGGCGGGCATGGCGGTGCGGGCGAAGCGCCCAGCCGTGCAGGCGCGAGCGGGACTCGATCGTTTCGCAATGCACCACGTCGGGCAGTTCGGCGGTTTCGCCGAACAAATTATAGGTGCGAATTGCATCTTCACGGGTGCGCATGTTCGAAATGTACAAGAACATGAATGATGGGTCCATTCGCGCGGCCACCCCGCTGCGGCATCATCCAGCGCCAGGGGAGGACGCGCATGAGAACTCAGGTCGCAATCATCGGCGGCGGCCCGTCGGGTCTGCTGCTGTCGCAGCTTCTGCATCTGCGAGAGATCGACAATGTCGTGCTGGAAAAGCACAGCCGCGAACATGTGCTGGGCCGGATCCGGGCCGGCGTGCTGGAGCACGGATTCGCCGAGCTGATGCGCGAGGCGCAGTGCGGCGAGCGGATGGACCGGGAGGGCGAGATCCACGAAGGCTTTTTCATTGCCTGGGACGGAGCGCTGCACCGGGTCGATCTGGCCGGGCATACGGGGGGAAACTCGGTCATGATCTACGGTC
>JALTNO010000148.1 GCA_027000645.1 Paracoccaceae bacterium
CGGTGGCGATCTGATCGTCCGTCGCCCGGCCCGCTGGCCTGTTCACGCAACCGGCAACACCAAGAACCAGAAAGACAAGAGCAACCAGCCGAAACAAGGAATTCACCCGGATCAGGAGGTGAAGATGGCCATGAAGATCAGGATCGCAAAGATCACGATGACCGCGCGGGTCATGAACCTGACGAACCCGTGGAACGTTTCTTCGTGCGCCGAGATATCCATCTCTCCGTGCTTGTGCTCTGCCATGTCGGACCCTTTCCGTTCGCGTGTCTTGCCGGAAACTACCGGATTCATTCGCACCTGTCATCCGGTCATTCGGGCGCAGTTTCTCCGGCCGCCGGAGCGGTGTTGCATCCGGGATAGCCGAATCCCCACCGCCAGGGCAACCCCGTGCAGGGCCCGCCGCCCAGCCGCACGGCCAGGTACATGGCATCGGCGACCGCCTCGAACACGGCCGTGATCGTGGCCGGAGAAACGTCATAGCGCGCGGCCAGTTCGTCGCGCCATTCTTCGGCCGTGCCGGCAACGCAGGCCCGCAGGGCCTTGTCCGCACGCAGCCTTTCGGCAAAGCTCTGCTCGGGCGTGGTGGCGCCGCCGGCATCGTGATAGGCGTGATCGTGGACCACGCAGCAGCCCTCCCATGGCGGCGTCTTGCCGCTCAGCTCGGCGAAACCGGGGACCTTCTCGGCCGCTACCGCCCAGGATGCCGACAGCCCGCCGCTGCACCCGTCGGTGACGAAAGGGGCCAGCCTGGCGTCGCCGGCCGCGATCCGGGCCATCAGCGCCCGGTGCGCCGGCATCTCCACCAGTCGACCCAGGCCGCCCGCCTCCTGCCCGGCCGCGGGCATGCCGGCGGCCCAGAACGCCACCGCCAGCACGGCAATCAGGTTACGGGCTGTCATCGCGGGGCTCCTTCACGTCGAAATCCAGCCCGATCAGATCGGACAACCACAGGGCAAGGCGCTCGACACCCGACATTTCGGCGCGCGCCCGCAGCACTTCGCGCGCCAGCGCCGGATCGTCGGTGATGATCCCGTCCACGCCCAACGAGATCATCCGCGACATCGCCACCGGATCATTCACCGTCCAGACGTAAAGATCCTTGCCGGCATCGTGCAGCGTCCGGGCCAGCGCCGCCGAGGCAAGCCCCGCGTTGATGGCGACGAAATCGCCCTCCAGCGCCGCGAGATTGCCCACCGCCGTCGCCGCCAGCACCCCGGTGCGCCAGTCCGGCCGCATGGCCCGCATCTTCAGGACCGCGGGATATTTCAGCGACATGATCGCAATCCGATCCTGCATCCCGGTGCTTTCCACCTCCTGCACGACACGGTCGGCCAGTTCCTCGTCCTCGCCGTAATACTTGAGCTCGATCAGCACCCGCGACCGGCCCTTCGCCGCCTCCAGGACGTCGCGCAGAAGCGGCACGCGCTGATCGGCCCAGGCCGGATCGAACCAGCTTCCGATATCGATCCGCGCAAGATCCTCCTGCGTGGCATCGCCGACCTTCAGATCGACACCGGCCAGCTTCATGAAGTCGCTGTCGTGCATGACGATGACCTGGTCGTCGGCGCTCCGCTGCACGTCGATCTCCAGCCAGTCGGCCCCCTCGTCCATCGCCCGCAACATGGCGGCCATGGTGTTTTCGGGCCGGCTCGCCGCGGCGCCGCGATGCCCGATCACCTCGACGGGCCTGTGCGTGGAGACCGCGTCGATCAGCTCCGACCCGGCCCAGAACCCGGCCACGCCAAGCGCCGCCACACCCGCGCCCGCCGCCGCCAGCCACCCCGCCGAAGCGGCCGGACGGGCGGCGGGCGCAGGGGCGGTTTCAGAGGCAGTTTCGGGGGCAGTTGCGGCCGCCTGCCGGCGCGGCATGTCGAACAGGCGGTCGAGCATGACCGCCAGCGCACCCATCGAGACCGACGACAGGATCAGCCCGGCCAGTCCCCACAGCGCCGCGATCGACAGCGCAATGAAAAGCGCGCCGCTCAGCCCCGCATCGGGCGACAGCGGAACGAGGTTGACCACCGCCGCCGTCACCGCCCCCAGCACCGCCTGCAACAGCGCAGTGACCCCGGCCCAGACCAGCAGGCGGCGCTGCAGCGCAAACCGGCGCCCCTGCATCCTGCGGGCGCTTTCGGCAAAGGCCCGCGCGGGGGCGGCATCGGCGAACAGGACCAGGTGCAGCGCCACCGCCCAGCCCGACAGGCGCATCAGAAGCACCCAGGCCATGACCAGCCCCAGCCCGGCAGCAATGGCGACCACCAGCAGGAATTCCGGCGGCCGGAAGGCGAGGTAGTAGTTGATGTCGTAATCTCCCAGCACCACCAGCGCGACGGCAAGCGCCGCCGCGGCGAAGGGGGCGACCAGAAGCACCACCTTCAGCACGAACAGCAGGGCGAACAGGAACAGGGCCTTGAGGCGCCCCAGCACCGCCAGCGCCGAGGCCAGGATGATTCTCGGCACGCTACCGCCATCCTCGCGCAAGGCCGCCGCCATGACGGCAAAGCCGAGCACTTCGGCCAGCAGCAGAAACGCCGCCGCCACGCTGCCGGTCAGAAACCCCACCGGGCCCAGAAGAAACAGGGCGATATCCTGGTCGGTCAGCGCCGGCTGGTTCGAGAGCGACACGACCAGATTGATGACCAGCGCCGTCAGCGGCGCAATCACCGCATAGGCGGCAATCCGCGTGGCCAGGTGCACCGGCACGAAGACGCCGCGCCGCGCCCATGCCTCGCCATAGGCGTCCAGAACCTCCCGGATCGACGTCATGCCCGCCCCCCAACCGCGAAACCCGGCTTCATTGATACCTGCCGGCGGCGTTGTGGCAAGCTTCGTCTCGTGCACCGGGATGCGCGAGGGCGGGGGCCGGGCGCGCCGCCTCAGCCCTTGCGGCGGTAGAGCCAGGCGCCATCGGCGCGGCGCGTGCGCGTCACCTCTCCGGTGTGAAAGAGGTGGTTCACATGTGCCACCGCCTCGACCAGCGCAAGGCCGTATTCGGATTCGCCTATGCTGCGCCTGAACAGCGGAACGAAACATTCGCCGGCGGTTTTCGGTGTATCCAGGTGCTCCAGCAGGCGGGCGAGCGCGCCGTGATGATTGTCGATCAGCTGCCGCATCCGCAACGGCAGGCCGGTGAAGGGAAGCTTGTGCCCACCCAGCGCCAGGTGATCGTGGCGGGCCAGTTTCAGCAGCCGCTCGCAGCTTTCCAGCCATTCGGCCAGCGGATCGGCCATGGGCTCGGTCGCGTAGACGCCGATATTGGGGCTGATCGAGCTGAGGATCTGGTCGCCCGAGATCACCAGGTTGTCATCACGGCTCCAGAAGGTGGCGTGCTCGGGGGCGTGGCCGTGGCCCACATGCACCTCCCAGTCGCGCCCGCCCATGCGCAGCACGTCGCCCTGCCGGATCCGCGAGAAACCCAGAGGCATCGGATGCACCATGTCGGCAAAGTTGAACGGCCGCTCGGCCATGCGCTTTTGCAGGATTTCGGGGGCCATCCCGGCGCTGCGATAATAGTCCAGCGTCTCTTGCGGCCAGCTTTCCTGCACGTCCAGCGTGAGCATCCGCGCGAACAGCCAGGCGGTGCGGGTGGTAACCAGTTCGGCCCCGTGTTCGCCTTGGAACCAGCCAGCCAGGCCCACGTGATCGGGGTGGTGATGGGTCACCACCACCCGGCGCACCGGCTTTCCCGCCAGCGGGCCGGCCATCAGTTCCTCCCACGCCGCGCGGGTGCGCTTCGACCCGATGCCGGTGTCGATCACCGTCCAGCCGTCGCCATCATCCAGCGCGTAGATGTTCACGTGATCGAGCGCGAAGGGAAGCGGCAGGCGCATCCACAGCACGCCCTCGGCCACCTCGATCGCCGCGCCCGGCGCGGGGGGGGATTCCCACGGGTAGCGCAGCGCCGTTTCCGCCCCGTCCCGCACCGTCATCCCGCCAGTTCGTCGCGGTCCAGCGCGTAGAGGTCTTCGGCCCCCGCCTGCGCCTGCACCAGAAGAGAGGCATGCTCGGGCAGCATCCGGTTGATGTAGAACCGGGCCAGCCTCTCGCGCGCGCCGCCCGGCTCGGCCAGGGCTGCGGCCAGGTGGGCATAGCCGCCCAGTACCCGGGCAAACGCGCGCAGATAGGGCAGCGCCCCGGCAAGGCGCGTGGTCCTGTCCTGCTGCGCAACCAGCCACTCGGTGGCCTCGCGCATGTTCTGCGCGGCCTCCCAGACCGGGGCGGCCAGCTTCGGCAGGTCGGCGCGGGCGGATTCGGCCTTGGCCTCGATCTCTTCCAGCAGACGGGTGGCGGCCTCGCCCCCGTCAGCCATCTTGCGGCCAACAAGGTCCATCGCCTGGATGCCGTTGGTACCCTCGTAGATCGCCGTCACCCGCACGTCGCGCAGATATTGCGCGGCGCCGGTTTCCTCGATGTAGCCCATGCCGCCATGGACCTGGATGCCCAGATCGGCCACGCGGATCCCGGTTTCGGTGCCGAAGGTCTTGGCAATCGGCGTCAGCAGCGCCGCGCGCGCCCGGCAGGTGTCATCGCCGGTCGCGCGGGCCAGGTCGGTGGCGACCGCACAGGCCAGCAGGATCGCGCGGGCCGCGAAGATGTCGGCCTTCATCTCCAGCAGCATCCGCCGCACATCGGCGTGCTCGATGATGGGCCCGAACTGGCGACGCTCCTGCGCGTAGGCCAGCGCCTGCTGAAAGGCCGCCTCGGCCACCCCCACGCCCTGCGCGCCGACGCCGAGGCGGGCGTTGTTCATCATCGTGAACATCGCCGCCATGCCGCGGTGCTCTTCGCCGATCAGCCAGCCGGTGGCGCCGTCATATTCCATCACGCATGTGGGCGAGCCGTGCAGGCCCATCTTGTGTTCCAGCGACACCACCTTCAGGCTGTTGGCCCGGCCCGGATTGCCCTGCGCGTCAGGGATCAGCTTCGGCACCAGGAACAGGCTGATGCCCCGGGTGCCGGGCGCCGCCCCCGGCAGTCGCGCCAGCACCAGGTGACAGACATTTTCGCAGAAGTCGTTGTCGCCCCAGCTGATGAAGATCTTCTGCCCGGTGATGGCGTAGGTGCCGTCGCCATCGGGTTCGGCCTTCGTCGTCAGCGCCCCCACATCCGAGCCGGCCTGCGGTTCGGTCAGGTTCATGGTGCCCGACCACTGGCCGCTCATCAGCTTCGGCAGGTAGAGCGCCTTGATCTCGTCGCTGGCATGATGCTCCAGCGCCTCGATCTGGCCCTGGCTCATCAGCGGCGCCAGCTGCAGCGACAGGCAGGCGCCGCTCATCATCTCGTTGATGGCGGTGGTGAAGGCCATGGGCAGGCCCATGCCGCCATGTTCGTGCGGACCCGAAATGGAAATCCAGCCGCCCTCGGCAATCGCCTTCCAGCCATCGGCAAAGCCCGGCGACGTGCGCACCGCGCCACCTTCCAGCCGCGCAGGCTCCAGGTCGCCATTACGTTGCAGCGGCGCCAGGACCTCGTCGCACAGACGGCCGGCTTCGGTCAGGATCGCGCTCAGCATGTCCTCGGAGGCTTCCGAAAACATGTCGGTCGCGGCGATCCGGTCATAGCCGAGGACCTTGCGCAGAAGAAACGCGTGTTCGGAAACGGGGGCGCGATAGGACATGGGCGACCTCTTCAACTACTGCTGCGCGCCCCGGGGGGTTGGCATCGGCCGGAGGCGCGGCTAAGGATCTTCATTCGGGCGATTACCTACCGTAACCGACCTGTCAAGCAACCGGAACGCCGCGTCACGCCATGAATGCCCCCGCCACCGAAA
>JALTNO010000149.1 GCA_027000645.1 Paracoccaceae bacterium
TGCGCTACATGTGGATGCACCAGAAACGCCTTCAGGGCAGCCACTTCGCCAACCTGAAACAGGCGGCCTCGGCCAACCGGCTGATGCTGGAACGCCGGCTCGATCCCTGCATGTCCGAGGTGTTCTCATGGGATGATCTGCCGCTGGCGCACATGAAGATGCTGCGCAACGAACACAAGCCCGGCAACATGGCGGTGCTGGTGCAGGCGCCGCGCACCGGGCTGCGCACGCTCGAAGACGTGCTGGAGGCCGGGCCGCGCTGATCCGCGCATGTCCGGCCCGAAGGGGATGAACCGCCCGCGATTCGCTCGGCCGATCGCGGGCGGTTTCGCGTTTGATGGGTGTTCCCGTCTTTTCAAGGACTTCCCGGCGTCGGCCCCGCCAGAAATGGGGAGTGGAAATCGGCGAATATTGCCAAAAAGAGCTTCGTGTTATGGTTGTGTTAACCATACGTTAACTTTTCGGGGGCGAATCTGGCGATGCGCAACGAGTGGATACTGGACGTGTTGACGGATCTTCGGACCTTTGCCGCGGCAAACGGGCTGGGGGCTCTGGCCGAGCAGCTGGACGATACCACGCTGGTCGCGGCGGCCGAAATCGCGTCGCAGTCGAGGGAGGCCTTTGCGGAGCCGGATGGGGAACGGGGTGAACGTGGATCATGTGCTGGCGGACCTGTCTTCCGCCACCGCGCATGAGGAGCTTCAGGAGCTGATCGAAAGGCTGCGGGACGCCTTTGGCGTCGATCACATGGTTTACCACTGGGTCGATGGCGCCGGCGACCAGTATGGTTTCGGCACCTATTCCGACGCGTGGGTACAACGATATCTCGACCGGAATTACCTGCGGGTCGATCCGGTCGTTTCCGGCTGTTTCCAGCGTTTCAACCCGGTGGACTGGAAACGGCTGAACTGGTCATCGCGAGCCGCGCGCGCCTTTCTCAAGGATGCGCTGGAACACGGGCTGGGCAATCAGGGCTATTCGATCCCGATCCGGGGGCCGGCCGGGCAATTCGCCCTGTTCACGGTAAACCACAATTGCGGCGACGATGCCTGGGCCGAATTCACCGAAAGGCATGGGCGGGATCTGATCCTGATGGCGCATTACTTTCACGGCAAGGCCATGGAAATCCGCCCCGGCCGCTCGTCCGCCCCGCCGCAGCCGCTTTCCCCGCGCGAGGTGGACGCCATGACGCTGCTGGCGTTGGGATACAGTCGGGCGCAGGTGGCCCAGACATTGTCGATTTCGGAACACACGCTGCGGGTCTATATCGAAAGTGCCCGTTTCAAGCTGGGTGCGCTGAACACGACCCATGCGATCGCTCGCGCGCTGACCCAGGGGTTGATCGTCGTCTGAGGCAACGCGCGGCGCGTAAACCCGTTTGCAACACCGGGTGTCCTAGCCCTCGTGCCGTCGAACGGGAAAAGGGGGGCGGGCGGTGCTGCGCTATATCTACGCCGATCAGCTGGACAATTACCCACGGCTTGCCGGCAGCATGTTTCGTGACCGGGCAGATCAGTTCCGGGATCGCCTCGGCTGGGCGGTGCAGGTGGACGGAAACGGTCATGAACGCGACCGTTACGACGATCTGAACCCCCTCTATGTGATCTGGCAGCGCCCCGATGGGCGCCATGGCGGTTCGATGCGGTTCCTGCCGACGACGGGGCCGGTGATGGTCAACGATGTGTTCGGAGATCTGACCGGCGGCGGACCGATCGTCAGCCCGCTGATCTGGGAATGCACCCGGTTCTGCCTCTCGCCCGGGGCCGGGCCGAATGTCGCCGCCGCGCTGATGCTGGCGGGGGGCGAGATCATGCACGGTTTCGGCATCCGCCACCTGGTCGGGGTCTTCGACGCGCGCATGATCCGCATCTACCGCACCATCGGAGCCACGCCCGAGCTGCTTGGCAGCCAGGGCGAAGGCCGCGCGCGCGTCAGCGTCGGCCTGTGGGCGTTCTCGCCGCTCGCCCGGATGCGCGTGGCCCGTCGCGCCGGAATCTCGACCGAACTCTCGCGGCTGTGGTTCACCCGCGCTTTCGGACTGCGACCGAAGGAAGCGGCCTGAGCCGGACCCGCAACCGACTACGCTCCCGCTGCTCCATATCCCCCTTCATCTCGCCGAAAATACTCCGGGGGAGTCGCCCGCACGGGCGACGGGGGCAGCGCCCCCGCAAACCCGGGCAGGCACTGGGCAAGCCCGCGTTGCACTTGTAGGGTCGCGGCATGAATGCACCTGCCGTGACCTTTTCCGACGATCAGGCCAGCGCCTATGACAGCCTTGCCGAGATGCTGCGCGGCGCCGGGGTGGACGTGGAAAACGGCCTGCTGACCCCGCCGCGCGACTCCGGCTCGGGTGTGGCCGCTGTGATCGGCAAGGCCGGCTCGGGCAAGACGCTGCTGCTGGCCGAACTCTACCGCGCGCTTGAAGCGGCCGGGGTCGAGATCGTTTCGGGCGATTACGAGGGCCGCCGCCGCCGCGACCGGCGGACGCTGGCCATCCTCGCCCCCACCAACAAGGCCGCCAGCGTGCTGCGCCTTCGCGGCGTGCCGGCGACCACCATCCACCGCATTCTCTATACCCCCGTCTATGACCCGGAATACGAACGCATCGCCGAGTGGCTGGCCGGCAACGGCGCGCGGCCCGAGATCGAGGGGCTGAGCGAACAGGCGCTCGACCGGGCCGCGGCCTTCTATGCCGGGAACCGGTCGATCCCCGGTGCGCTTGCCGCCGCCGGGCTGCGCGGTTCCGATTTCATCACCGGCTGGAAACGACGCGAAGAGCCGCTCGATATCGGCTTCGTCGACGAGGCCTCCATGCTCGACGACCGGCAGTTCGGGGATCTGAAGGAAATCTTCCCCAACCTCGTGCTGTTCGGAGATCCGGCCCAGCTGGCCCCGGTCAACCAGTCGGGGGCGATGGTGTTCGATTCGCTGCCCGCCGCGCGCAAGCTTGAGCTGCACCGGGTTCATCGGCAGCAGGCCGACAACCCGATCCTCGATCTCGCCCATGCGCTGGGCGATCCGGCGCTCGATTTCGAGGCGTTCGAGAGGATGATCGCCGATCTGGCCCGCCGCGACGACCGGGTGGTGATCGGCCAGCGGGTCGAGGTCGACCTGATGGCCCGCAGCCCCGTCCTGGTGTGGCGCAACGTGACCCGGGTGCGGCTGATTTCCGCGTTCCGCAAGGTCCACGGCGCCCCCGAGGACCGGCTTCTGGAAGGCGAGCCGCTGATCTGCGACGGGATCGAACTGCCGCTCAAGCATCGCAAGAAACGGCTCGATCTCGAGGCCCGGGGACTGATCAAGGGGGCGCAGGTGATCTATCTCGGCCCCGGCCGCAGACGCGGCTTTGCCCGCCTGCACGTGATCGGGGCCGAGGATCCCCAGGTCAGCGCGGCATCGATCATCAGGATCGAAAAGCCGGATGAAGAGGAACCCTTCATCCCCGAGGCCGCGACCATGGGCGCGACCTTCCTGCACGGGGCGGCGGTCACGATCCACAAGGCGCAGGGGTCGCAATGGAACAGCGTGCAGGTGTTTGCGCCCGACATCTGGGCGGCCGCGCGTGCGGGACGGGTCGAGGCGGGCCAGCCCCTGTGGAAGCGGCTTGCCTATGTGGCGATCACCCGCGCGCAGGAGCGTCTGATCTGGGTCGTGCGGAACCGGCTGTCGCGTCCGTCGCATCCGCTGCGGGTGGACGATCTGCGCGCCGCCCCCCGTGCGGCCCTGAAACTGCAAGCCGAGGAGGAAACATGACCAGGACCATCCTTATCACCGGGGCCAGTTCCGGCATCGGCCGGGCGACGGCCGAGCTTTTCGCCAGCGAAGGCTGGACCGTCGGCGCCCTGGCGCGCCGGGCCGATCTTCTGGAAGAACTGGAACTGGCCTGCGGGGCGATTCCGCTGGTTGCGGACGTGACCGACCCGGCCTCGGTCGAGGGGGCGTTCTCGAAATTCATCGGCCGGGTCGGGCGACTGGACGTGCTGTTCAACAATGCCGGCATCTTCACGCCCCCCGGAACCATCGATGAGATCCCCCTGGAAGACTGGTTTGCTGCCGTGGACGTGAACCTGCACGGCATGTTCCTGTGCGCGCGCGCCGCCTTTGCCGCCATGCGCGCGCAGGATCCGCAGGGCGGGCGCATCATCAACAACGGGTCGATCTCGGCCCATGTTCCGCGTCCGCGTTCGGTCACCTACACGGTGACCAAGCACGCGATTACCGGCCTGACCCGGGTGCTGTCCCTGGACGGGCGCGATTTCGACATCGCCTGCGGCCAGATCGATATCGGCAACGCGCGCACACCGATGGTGGAAGAGCTGGACAACCGGCTGCGCGAAAAGGGCGAGCCGCCGATGCACACGATGGCGGTCGAGGACGCGGCGGCCTCGGTTCTGCACATGGCAAAGCTGCCGTTGGAAGCCAATGTCCAGTTCATGACGGTGATGGCCACAAAGATGCCCTATATCGGGCGGGGATAGCGGGGCACGCCCTCGGGCGATGCGGGCTGCCTCTTCAGCCGTGGCGAAGCAGCCGGAACACGGTCGAGGCGCCCCAGCCCGCGGCAATCGCGATGGCCAGCGCCATGAGGCCATAGACCATGGGCTTTTCCCGCGACAGCGAGAACAGGAACCGCTCCAGCCCCACCTTGCGCACGTCGATCGAGGTCTCGTAGGAGGATACGATCGTGCCCCCCCTGGTCAGAAAGATCCGGGTGATGTACTCGCCCTCGGTCAGGTTTGCGGGCATGTCGATTTCGGTCCTGAACAGGGTCTGTTCGTCGAAGGCCACCTTTCCCTCGAGTGTCTGGTACAGTCCCTCGCTCTTGCGGATCCGGATGACGGCTTCGGTAAAGGCCTGCGCATCCTCGATATCCATGGGCGCACCCACTGAGCGGATGGCGTGATCGATCGAGATCCGGTAGCGCTGATTCTCGGTCTCGGAAAGAACCTCGGACATCGGGCCGGAGGTGGCCACGGCATAGAAGCTTGGCGCTGCATCCACGGTGACCGAATCGGTGTTCACCCAGATTATCCCGTTCCACTTGGCCTTTCGGCGCACCACGACCGGTTGCGACGGCCCGGCCACGGTAATCACCACCTGCAACGGCTCCTCCTTGATCGGGGACTCGCGCTTGACGGCACCGAAGATCAGGATGTCGGAGCCGTCGAAACTGGTGGTGATGGCCACCTTGTCCCGGGACAGGCCCAGGACGACCTCTTCCGCCGCCAGGGCGAAGGTCGGAAGCAGAAACAGGAGCGGAAGAACCCAGCGGCGCATGCTTCATTCCCCTCCTGCGATGGTGGCGAGCGTGAAGATCTCGGTCGGCTGGAGCAGCAGGTCGAAAGCCAGCTTCAGGCAGACGCCGAGAACCATCATGGCCAGCAGCACGCGCAGCTGTTCGGCCTTCATCTTCACGCCGATCCGGGTCCCGATCTGTGCCCCCACCACTCCGCCGACAAGCAGCAGCAGCGCCAGCATGATATCCACGGTGTAGTTCGTGGTGGCGTGCAGCATGGTGGTAAAGGCGGTGACGAGGATGATCTGGAACAGCGAGGTTCCGACCACGACCTTGGTGGGCATTCCCAGGATGTAGATCATCGCCGGCACCATGATGAAGCCGCCGCCCACGCCCATGATCGCGGCCAGGATGCCGACCGACATGCCCAC
>JALTNO010000150.1 GCA_027000645.1 Paracoccaceae bacterium
AGACCCGAAGGTCCCGCTCGACTTGCATGTGTTAGGCCTGCCGCCAGCGTTCGTTCTGAGCCAGGATCAAACTCTCAAGTTGAAACGCGCAGCTGCGCGTCCTTGACGTCCGAACCCATGCACATCGCCTTCGCCGCATCCCCCGGAACAGGCCCGGAAAAGGCAGCGAACACTTCCGTTCATCAGTCCCGTCCAGAAGAACGAAAAACCGACAAACGGCGAAGCTGACACTCCATCATCGGACCGAAATCCTAGGAGCGCGATATGCAGGGACAGTCGTCGATCAAGACCAGACCGCCCTCATATCTCTTCAGATACCAGCAATGTCAAAGAGCCAGAGACAAAACCAAACAGATGCACCAAATCAAATCCGGCGCAACCTGCCTGACATGCCTCATTCTCCGCAAGAACCAACCAGAACCAGGTATCCCCCAAAGCCCAGGTCAGCCCCGCAACCGGCAACACCTCAGCGCCGCCGGTGAAGCGCTGTTTAGAGTCGACCGGCAAAAGGCGCAAGTGGTTTTTTCAAGGATGAGGGAAAAATTTTGGCCCCACCGCCGCGGGTCATTTCAAGTGCCTTGTTTTCAATGATTTTTTAAGCCTCCTCGACCTGTCCCGCAGGCTGGTTCCGAAGGAAGCCCCGATGCCGGAAACAACGCAGGCGCCCGGGAACTTGCGGAACCGGCCCCGAATCCTGTGCAAAGGGGCAATTCCGGCCCGTTCCGGCCGGTCGCGAACGGGTGCCGGCGCGACTCGGCACGACGATTCGAACGGGTCGAGCGGGCCGGACCTCCCCCCGCCGGGAAAATTGGAATGGCGATTCCCGTCCGGCCATGCGATTCCCCTGATGGTCGGAACAACGATCCGGGAAAGGGCGTGAAATGGCTGCGAATTCGATAATCGAAGTAATCGGGCGAACCCCGGCGGTCTGGCTTGACCGCCTGACGGCCAGTCGCGGCGTCGAAGGCCGGATCCTGGCCAAGCTGGACCATCTCAATCCCGGCTTTTCGAAAAAGGATCGGGTGGCTCTGGGGATCATCGAAGCCGCCCGCGCCGAAGGGACGCTGCGCCCCGGACAGACGGTCGTCGAGCTGACCAGCGGCAACACCGGCACCGGGCTTGCCATCGTCTGCGGCGCGATGGGCCATCCCTTCATCGCCGTCATGTCGCGCGGCAATTCGGAAGAGCGGGCACGAATGATGCGGGCCCTGGGCGCCGAGGTCGTTCTGGTCGATCAGGCGCCGGGCGGCGTTCCCGGACAGGTTTCGGGGGCCGATCTGGCGCTGGTCGAAGCCGAGGCACAGAGAATCGCCCGCGAGCGCGACGCGTTCCGCGCCGACCAGTTCAACCACCCCGGCAACCTGCTTGCCCATTACACCGGCACCGGCCCCGAACTGTGGGAAGACAGCGGTGGCAGCCTGACGGCATTTGCCGACTTCGCCGGATCGGGCGGCTCGTTCGCGGGGACGATCCGCGCCCTGAAGGAGCGCAATCCATCCCTTCGCGGACATGTGGTCGAACCGCAGGGGGCCGAAGCGCTGGCCGGCAAGGCGATCACCGATCCGGGCCACCCGATTCAGGGCGGGGGTTATGCCATGGCCGACCTCGCCCTGATGCGGGACGTGCCGGTGGACGGCTTCGTTTCCGTCTCGGGCGACGCCGCGCGAGATGCGGCACGCGATCTTGCGCGGCTGGAAGGAATCCTCGCCGGGTTCTCGTCCGGCGCCAATGTCGCGGCGGCGCTCGATCTTCTGGCCGGCCCGGAACGCGGCGGGCGGGTCGGCATCATCATCTGCGACAGCGGACTGAAATACCTCTCGACCGACCTCTGGGCCTGATCCGTCAGGGCCGAAGCGGCTCGCGGCCCTTGTCGGTCAGCAGCCAGCAGTCGCGCCCCTCGAACACCGCCGCATGCAGCGGCCGGCCGAAACCGGCCCCGCCATCAAGGTCGATGCGATTGCCGAAATGCCGGGGCTGTTTCAGCGCCGTATGGCCGTGAACGACCAGCCACGGCCAGGGGGCGGGATGGTCGAGAAAGGGGTCGCGTATCCAGTTCAGGTCGTCCGGCTTCTGCGCGGCCAGCGGCAGCCCGGGGCGAAGGCCGGCATGGACGAAAAGCAGACCGCCATGCTCGTGCCAGCGCGGCAGTTCTTCGAGGAACCGAAGATGCGCTTTCGGAACGGCCTTGCCCGCGGCGCGGAACAGCTCGTCCGTCGGCACGTCGTCGGTTGCGTCAATACCGTAAGAGCGCAGCGTATCCAGACCGCCCAGCCGCGGATGCAGCCATGTCACCCCTGAGCGGATGCGGCAATGCTCGATGCAACCCTTCCGCAGGAACCGCGCGAACAACTGGTCGTGGTTGCCCATCACGACATGCCAGCGCCGCCCCTCGGCCCGGCCGCGCAGGATCCGGTCGATCACGCCGCGGCTGTCGGGGCCCCGGTCCACCAGATCGCCAAGAAAGACGATTTCGGCCCGCGGTCCGCCATCGGCCTCAACCAGCCGCAGCGCGCGGTCGAGTTCGTCCGAATGGCCGTGAATGTCGGGGATGGCATAGATCGGATCGGTCATGGGGTTGGGCTAACCCGCTGGCGTGGAGAAGAAAAGCGTCGATTGCGCCAGCCGGCGGCCCGGACGGGGTGACGGTTTTGAAATGATGACTGAAAATGTTACCATTTCGCCGCGCGTGCCCCGACTTCCGTCAACTGTTTCCGGGATCGGGGCCATGACATGAACGACAACGAGGGGGGCATATCGTGAAGGGAGTAGCTCTTGCATTCTTCGCAACCGGCGTGATCGCGGTCACGATCGGCATGATCTGGGGGATCGTCATGTCCGCCACCGGCGATCGCAGCCTGGCGGGGGCGCACGCGCATCTGAACCTGGTGGGCTGGGCGACAATGGCACTGTTCGGGATCTACTATCACCTGCACCCGCAGATGAACGCCCATGTTCTGGCCCGGATCCATTATCCGGTGGCGCTGGCCGGGCTGGTCATCATGGTTCCCGGCATCGTGCAGGCCATTCGTCAGACCGGCGAGACGCTGGCCAAGATCGGTTCCCTGCTGACGCTGATCTCGATGCTGATCTTCCTGGCCGTAGTAGTGATCGGCGCGCGCAGGGCGGCACAATCTCCGGAATCGGATGCCGCCCCGCAGGAACGGAGCGGCATCGCCACCGGATCGTGAGGGCCGGCCTCAGGTCACGTCGAATTCCAGCGGCTTGATCTGGCGGAACAGGCCGGTTTCGGCCAGCTTGGCGCGCGCCTCGGCCGGAACCGGCTCGTCAACGTAGAGCAGGGCGATCGCCTCGCCGCCCGGTTCGGCCCGGCCGAGGGTGAAGTTGGCGATGTTGACCTCGTGTTCGCCCAGGGTACGGCCCAGCGTGCCGATGATGCCGGGCTCATCCCGGTTGGTGGTATAGAGCATGTGCGCGCCCACCTCGGCGTCGATATTGATGCCCTTGATCTGGATGAAGCGCGGCTTGCCGTCGGAAAACACCGTGCCGGCAATCGAACGCTCGCGCTTTTCCATGACTGCCGTCACCTTGACGTAGCCCTCGAAGGCGCCCGACTGGTCCTGGCTGGTGGTCGAGATCTGGATGCCGCGTTCCTTGGCGATGTAGGGGGCCGAGACCATGTTTACGTCCGGGTTGGCCTTCTTCATGATCCCGGCGATCACCGCACAGTTGAGCGCCTCCAGGTTCATCGCCGCCACGGAACCGTCATAGAGGATGTTGATGGCCTTGATCGGCTCGTCCGTCATCTGGCCGATGAAGCTGCCCAGATGGCCGGCCAGCTTCACCCACGGCCCCATCACCTTGGCCTCCTCGGCGGTCATCGACGGCATGTTGAGCGCGTTCTCCACCGCGCCCTCCAGCAGATAGTTCGACATCTGCTCGGCCACCTGGATGGCGACGTTTTCCTGCGCCTCGGTGGTGGCCGCGCCCAGATGCGGGGTACAGACCACGTTGGGCAGGCCGAAGAGCACGTTTTCCTTCGCCGGCTCGACGCTGAACACGTCGAAGGCGGCGCCGGCGACATGGCCCGAGCGGATCAGATCGGCAAGCGCCTCCTCGTCCACCAGCCCGCCGCGGGCGCAGTTGATGATGCGCACGCCCTTCTTCGTCTTCTCCAGCGCCTCGCGGCCGAGGATGTTGCGGGTCTGATCGGTCAGCGGCACGTGCAGGGTGATGAAATCGGCCCGCGCCAGCAGCTCGTCCAGCTCGACCTTCTCGACCTGCATGGTCCGGGCCTTCTCCTCGCCCAGATAGGGATCGTAGGCCAGCACCTTCATCTTCAGCCCGCGGGCGCGGTCGCAAACGATCGACCCGATATTGCCGGCGCCGATCACGCCCAGCGTCTTGGCGGTCAGTTCGACCCCCATGAACTTCGACTTTTCCCATTTCCCGGCCTGCGTCGAGGCATCGGCCGCCGGGATCTGGCGGGCGCAGGCGAACATCATGGCGATGGCGTGTTCGGCGGTGGTGATGGTGTTGCCGAAGGGCGTGTTCATCACGATCACCCCCTTCTTCGACGCTGCCACCTTGTCGATGTTGTCGGTACCGATGCCGGCGCGGCCGATCACCTTGAGGTTCTTCGCGGCGTTCAGGATCTTTTCCGTGACCTTCGTGGCCGAGCGGATCGCCAGCCCGTCATATTCGGGGATGGCCCTGAGCAGGGCCTCCTTGTCCTTGCCCAGATCGGGCTGGAAATCCACCTCGATGCCGCGGTCGCGGAAGATCTGCACGGCGGTTTCGGAAAGCTTGTCGGAGACGAGCACCTTGGGAGCCATGTTCATGGTCCTTTTCATGGAAATTGATGTTGGGGAGCCGGGCCGCGCGGGCCCGGATCAGGCGTTGATTTCGGCGTCAAAGGCCCAGTCGAGCCACGGCACGAGAGCCTCCAGATCGGCGGTTTCCACCGTCGAACCGCACCAGATGCGCAGCCCCGGCGGCGCATCGCGATAGGCGCCGATATCAAGGGCCGCGCCGGCATCCTCCAGCCGTTTGGCCACGGCCTTGGCAAAGGCGGCGCCGTCAGCGATGCGCGGATCGGTGAATTTCAGGCAGACGGAGGTGTTCGAGCGCGTCGCCGGATCCTCGGCCAGGTTGGCGATCCAGTCGCGCGCGGCGGTGAAGTCGAACAGCACCTGCGCATTGGCATCGGCGCGCGCGATCATGCCCTTCAGCCCGCCCACCGACCGCGCCCAGTCCAGCGCGAAAAGGTAGTCTTCGACCGCAAGCATTGAAGGCGTGTTGATCGTGGCGCCGGTAAAGATCCCCTCGATCAGCTTGCCGCCCTTGGTCAGGCGGAAGATCTTCGGCAGCGGCCAGGCCGGAGTGTAGCTTTCCAGCCGTTCCACCGCGCGGGGTGACAGGATCAGCATCCCGTGCGCGGCCTCGCCGCCCAGAACCTTCTGCCAGGAGAAGGTCGTCACATCCAGCTTGTCCCAGGGCAGGTCCATGGCAAAGGCGGCGCTGGTGGCGTCGCAGATGGTCAGGCCGGCGCGGTCCTCGGCGATCCAGTCGCCGTTCGGCACGCGGACGCCGCTGGTGGTGCCGTTCCAGGTGAACACCACGTCGCGGTCGAAATCGACCGCCGACAGGTCCGGCAGGCGGCCATA